>JAZSFI010000290.1:0-8967 GCA_045532135.1 Clostridia bacterium
TGAGAAGAAGGGTTTTGAGAAAAAACCTTTCGAAAAGAAACCGTTTGACAAAAAGCCCGAACGCGCTGTAAAGCCCGCGTTCAAAGGCCCGGATGCAAGGCGTGTTGCGCTCTCGGCGCTTCAGGATGTGAACCGCTTTGACGCGTATGCGGCGCTGGCTTTGGATAAGCGCCTTCGCGAGTCGCATTTGTCGCCCGATGACCGGCGTCTGGCAACGTCTATTTTCTATCAGGCGGTAGAAAACAAGCTGAACATCGAATATGTGTTGAGCGCGTTTGTAAGCGTGAAGCCCGACTCTGTTATTGAAGATATTCTTCATATCGCCTGCGCGCAGATCCTGTTTATGGACAAGATCCCGCCGCATGCCGCTGTCGACGAAGCGGTCAAGCAGGCGCGCGCGCTCGGAAAGGACGAGGCAACAGGCTTTGTAAACGGTGTTTTAAGAAATCTCCTTCGCGCAAAAGAGGGCGATGGACTCAAATATCCCGATGAAAATGAGGACAAGGTGAAATATCTGTCCGTCAAATATTCCGTGTGCGAAGTGATTTTGAATCGATTGATTTCCGCCTATGGAATCGACGTTGCGGAGCAAATCGTGTCCTTCCGTCCGAACGAACGCACCGAAACCATTCGTCCGAACCTCATGAAGAGAGACGCCGCTCAGTTTGAGGAATACCTGAATAAGCGCGGCTGGACATGGAAAAAGGGCGTTGTGGACGGTGCATATCTTATTTCCCATGCGGGAAATCTTGCGGGCGATCCGGATTTTTATGACGGCGAATTTTCCATTCAGGGCGAAAGCAGCATGCTGTCCGCCATCGCGGTCGATGCCAGGCCCGGCATGACCGTGATCGACGTTTGCGCCGCGCCCGGCGGAAAGAGCGCGCTTATGTGCGAAATGATGAAGGGTACGGGCCGCGTGCACGCGTGGGACGTTCACGGTCATCGCGTAGAGCTTTTAAAGGCCATGGGCAAGCGTCTGAAGCTTGACAATCTAAGAGCCGCAGTTCGCGACGCCACCGTTACCAAGGAAGAATTCCATTTGAGCGCGGACGCGGTTTTAATCGACGCGCCCTGCTCCGGCGTCGGCGTTATGACCGACAAGCCCGATCTTAAATACAAAGTGACAAACGAGAGCATCGCATCGCTCATTGACACGCAGAAAAAGATCTTAAAATCATCCTGCATGTATGTAAAGCGCGGCGGCGTGCTTGTTTATTCCACATGCTCCATCCTGCCCGAGGAAAACGAAAAGCAGGTCGAGGCGTTCTTGTTCGACCATCCGGAATTCAAGCTGGACACGTCTGACAGCTGGGTGCCGGATGCGCTCAAAAAACGTTTTAACGGCGGCATGCTTTCGCTTCTTCCGAACCGCGACGGCGTTGAAGGCTTCTTTATTGCGCGCATGCGCCGGGTGAACGTATGATGGATAACAAAATTCGCTTGTCCGGAATGTTTTTAAGCGAAATCGAAGAATACATGAAGTCGGTCGGAGAAGGAAAATTCCGCGCAAAACAGGTGCATCAGTGGCTTATGCGCGGCGCGGATTTTTCTGAGATGACCAATCTTTCAAAGGCTCTTCGCGAGAAACTGGACGAAAGATGCATCTCGCAAAGCATCAGAATCTCGGAAAACATTGAATCAAAGCTGGACGGTACGGAAAAATATCTGTATGAGCTTCTGGACGGCAACATCATCGAAGGAGTCCGCATGCGATATCACCATGGAGACACGCTTTGCGTATCCACGCAGGTGGGCTGCAAAATGGGCTGCGCGTTTTGCGCATCCACGCTGGACGGCTGCGTTCGAAATCTCACGGCTGATGAAATGCTCGGGCAGATTCTTTCTGTAAACCGGCATATTACGGAAAAATTCGGCGAAGGCAGAATTCACAACGTGGTACTGATGGGAAGCGGAGAGCCGATGGACAACTATGACGAAGTTATCCGCTTTTTAAAGCTACTGAACGATCCGGAGGGCTTGAATATTTCGCTGAGGAATGTTTCGCTTTCAACATGCGGACTTGTTCCCGGGATCAGAAGGCTTGCTTCCGAGGGCATGCCGGTAACCTTGTCAATTTCGCTGCACGCGCCAAATGACGAAGTCAGAAAACGCCTGATGCCGGTTGCCAATGCCTATTGCATGAGCGAGCTTTTGAAAGCCTGCAGCGAATATATCGAGAAGACGGGAAGACGAGTGATTTTCGAATATGCGATGGTGAAGGACGTTAACTGCTCTTTGGAAAACGCTGATGAATTGGCTTCAAGGCTTCGCGGCATGCAGTGCCATGTGAATCTGATTCCCTTAAACGACGTAAAGGAAAGAAATCTGTTTTCGCCCGGAGAAAAGGCGATTCAGGCTTTCCAGAAACGCCTGGAGGACAGGCATATTTCCGTTACGCGCCGCCGCGAAATGGGCGACGACATTCAGGGCGCGTGCGGACAGCTTCGCCGTTCGCGCCTGAATACAGCGGGAGAGAACCAATAAAACGGAGGAACACCATGAAAGTTTTTTGCGCAACCGACGTAGGATGCGTCCGCACGCTCAATGAAGATACGTATTACATGCCGCAGGAGGACGAAAGTTTCGTCGCGGTTGCTGACGGCATGGGCGGGCACAAGGCAGGCGAGATCGCCAGCAGCATGGCCGTCCGCGTGCTCAAAGATATCCTGAGCGCGGAAAAAATCGTTTCGGAAGACAGAATGCGTTACGCCTTTGGAAAGGCCAACCGCGAGGTGTATCTGGAATCTGAAAAGGACACGTCCAAAAAAGGCATGGGTACCACGATGACCGCGCTGTGGTTTTCAAAGGACACGGTCGTTTTGGGCCATGTCGGCGACAGCCGTGCCTATCGCCTGCGCGAAGGAAAGATTTTAAGAGCGTCAACGGACCACTCCTATGTGGAGGAGCTTGTCAAAATCGGCGCGATTACCCGCGAAATGGCGCGTACACATCCGCAGAGAAACGTGATCACCCGTTCCATCGGCCCGTGGCCGCGGGTGGAGGCGGACATCGCCACGTTCGATTTCCAAAAGGACGATATCTGGCTTCTTTGCTCCGACGGGCTTACCATGTATCTGGAGGATGCGGACATCGAAAAGGTGCTTCTTTCCGATACGCCCATCGGTGAAAAGGTCTCGACCCTTATTCAGATGGCGCTTGATGCGGGCGGAGCAGACAATGTAACGGTGCTCATTGCAGCCGGGGAGCGTGAAGGAAATGAATAAAATGCTTTCCGGACGCTATCGGATCAACGGCGTGATCGGAACGGGCGGCATGGCGGTGGTATATCGCGCAACGGATGAAAAGAAGCAGCGCGAGGTTGCCGTAAAGGTGTTAAGGCCTGAATATGAGGCGGACGGCGATTTTGTCAGAAGATTTGCGCACGAAGCCATTGCCGCGAGCAAAATGGCGCACGAGAACATCGTAAAGATGTTTGACGTGGGAAGCGACAGCGGCAAAAAATACATCGTTATGGAGCTGATTGACGGAGATACCTTAAAGGACATCATTATCCGTCAAAGACGCATTCCCGCAAATCTTGCCGTTCGGTATGCGCTTCGAATTTTAGCGGCGCTGGATCACGCTCATAAAAACAACATCATTCACAGAGACATAAAGCCCCAGAACATACTGGTTGACCGAAACGGCGAAATCAAGGTGGCCGATTTTGGCATAGCGCGTCTTGTCAATCAGGGAACCGGCACGATTTCCTCTACGAATACCGCGCTTGGTTCCGTTCATTACGTATCGCCCGAACAGGCCAAGGGTGAGCCTGCGGATGCAAAGAGCGACCTTTATTCTGTAGGCGTAGTTCTTTATGAAATGCTGACGGGCACGGTGCCTTTTGACGGTGAATCGGCGGTTTCCGTCGCGCTCAAACAGGTCAACGAGCAGCCCAGAAGCATGCGAACTCTTCACAGGGACATTTCAAAGGGCCTTGATGAAGTAATTATGAAAGCGCTTACCAAGGATCCCAAGGAGCGCTATCAAACAGCCGGTGAAATGGCGAAGGATTTGAAACGCGCCCTTCGTATGCCGGGCGGCGGCTTTATTCAGGATTTTGAGGAAGACGAAGAGACGGAAAATGAAAATTCTTTCTGGCGATATCTTCGCGTGCACGGACTGACGACGCTGCTTGCGGCGGTTGCGTGCGTGGGCGTAATCGCAGCGGTTGCCGCGGGCGCCGTGAAGGTGTCGGACATTTTATACGGCGTGGACGTCCCCAATGTTTCGGGATATTCGCAGGATATTGCGCAGGTTATGCTGTACAATTATGAATTGCAGGCGGAGATTATCGAAATGTATTCGGAGGATCATCCCGCAGGCGAAGTCATCCGTCAGGAACCGGAGGCCAACGAACGCGCCCGCAGAAACGATGAGGTTACGATTTATGTAAGCCTTGGTGCAGAACCGGTGGAATTGCCCAATACCATCGATATGGAGCTTTCCGAGGCGCTTTCCACGCTTTCTGATTACGGCTTTGCACGTGTGTCGGTGGAGTATGTGGTTGTGCCGGAAAGGGACGTGGACATCGTTCTTGAGCAGATTCCCAATGATGGAAAGGCGCAGGAGGGGCAGATTATCACGCTGAAAGTCAACAGCAACGAAGTCCTTGTTCCGCAGCTGTACGGCATGACCGCAGCACAGGCTGCGCAGGCGCTGAATGCCGTGGGGCTTAAAATCGGCGCGACTTCAACGGCATACGCCATGGATGCTGCGCCGGATACGGTTGTTTTCCAAAGCCCTGTGGCTGATACCGAGGTGTACAAGGGAACGAGCGTTGATGTGTACATTGCGCTTGCGAATCCGGTCGTGTATTATGCGGAATTCCATGTGTTTGTACCGCTGACGATGAATGTGAGAATTATGCAGACCTCGCCTTCCGGCATGGAAAAAGAGGCGTTCAATGCGCTGGTTGAAACGGAAGACACGCTGATTGTGGATCTGACGAGCAACGAAATGGGCGAACACAAGGTGGATGTGTATTTTGACGGCGAACTGGATCACACGAAATACGTTATCTTTCAGTAATCGGAGGAAATAAGTTGACTGGAATTATACTTCGCGGCATCGGCGGATTTTATTACGTGATGGACAATGAGGGAACGGTTCATCAGCTGCGTGCACAGGCGAAAATCAGGCGCGTGAAGCTTACGCCGCTGGTGGGAGATCGAGTGGAGTTTGAACCCGCCAAGGGTGATATGGACGGCTGGCTCAAGGAAATTCTGCCAAGAGACAATTTTCTCGTGCGACCGAGCGTTGCCAATATTGATCTGATTGTTTTGGTTGCGGCAGCTGCATCGCCCAAAATCGACTCTCTGCTCATTGACCGCATGCTGATCAGCGCAAGAAAGGCCAATATTGAGGCGATGCTTGTTATTAACAAGTGCGATCTGGACAGAGAAGCGGCGGAAGACATCAAAAAACGCTACAAAAACGCCGGAATCGATATTATGATGACGTCAGCTGAAAAGGGCGAGGGAGTTTTGGAGCTTCGAAAAAGGCTTTCGGGTCTTACGCACGCTTTCGGCGGTCAATCGGGCGTCGGAAAATCTTCGCTTATCAACGCGCTGTATTCGCTGGATCTCATGGTAGGGCGGGTGTCGGACAAAATTGAGCGCGGAAAGCATACGACGAGACGATGTGAGCTGATAAAAGTCGAAGGCGGCGGACGCGTTTTGGACACGCCCGGATTCAGCCTGCTTGAAACAGATCTGATAGAGCCGAGAGAAGTCTGCGCTTGGTATCCCGAATTTTTTCCGTACGAAGGAAAATGCCGTTTTTCGCCGTGCTATCATGCGGGTGAGCCGGATTGCTGCGTAAAGGATGCGCTGAACGAGGGAAAATTCCCGCGTGAGCGATACGACAGTTACCTTGAAATTCTGAACGAAATGAAGGAAAGGTGGAAGAATCGCTATGATTAAGGTTGCGCCTTCGATGCTGGCGGCGGATTATCTGAATCTGGACAAGGAGATTGAAAAGGTAATTGCTTCCGGCGCGGATGTTCTTCATTACGATGTGATGGACGGAACGTTTGTGCCTGCGATCAGCTTCGGTCAGGAAATCCTGAAAGCGGTCTCAAAAAAGGGAATCGGCACAGATGTCCATCTGATGATTCAAAATCCCGAAAAACAGATCGAATCCTTCGCCAAAGCAGGCGCAAAATACATAACGGTTCATCAGGAAGCTGCGGGATTCGGACTGAAGGCATGTATCGATAAGATTCATGCCTGCGGCTGTCTTGCGGGCGTAAGCATCAAGCCCTATACGATGGTGAGCGCGATTGAAGAAGTGCTTAGTGACGTTGACATGATCCTCATCATGACAGTGGAACCCGGAAAGGGCGGGCAGAAGATGATCCCGTTTACGGTGGAAAAGGTAAAGGAATTAAGGGAAATCATGAAGGCGAAAGGCCTTGATAAGATTATCGAAGTTGACGGCGGCGTGAATCTGGAAACGGCGCGCCTTGTGACGGAAGCTGGCGCGGACATGCTGGTTGCCGGTTCTGCGTTTTTTAAAGCGGCTGATCAGAAGGCGTTTGTGGAAGCGCTCAGAAGCATGCCGGGTCCGTCAGATGAATGAAACAGAAAACCGCCTTGCGCATATGAATGCATATGGGGAGGCGGTTTTTTGATGGGAATATTGAAAGCTCTTTCGGGCGCGTGTCCGATTCTCGGTAAAATCCTGGGCGGAATTCTGATCGCTGCAGGCGTGATTGTGATTCTTGTATCTGTTCCCAGATGGTTCTGGACGGGAGTTCTGGGCGTCATCCTGCTTGCGGGCGGCTTTTTGATCTGGCGATACTTAGGATAAAAATACCCCGGCTTCTTATCAAGAAAAGCCGGGGTATTTGGAATCAGTCATCTTTTTTGCTGTCGTCCGCGCTGTCCTCATGGACGGAAAGAGTGACCCTTAATTTGGAGGCTCTGTGCATTTCGGTTTCGGTTATGCGGATGTGAAGATTTTCGTAAGTGAATTCATCGCCGACTGTAGGAATTCTGTCAAGCTGATCGGCGACCCAACCGCCAACGGTGACGATTTCGGTTTCAAGATTGAGGTCAAAAAACTCGGCAAATTCGTCAACGTTTGCTGAAGCATCCACATCGTAATTGAGATGATCGATTTTATGGAAAGATTCGATGACTTCATCGTGCTCGTCCCAGATTTCGCCGACGAGCTCTTCCAAAATGTCTTCCATCGTGACAAGCCCATAGGTTCCGCCGTATTCGTCAAGCACGATTGCAATGTGGGATTTGTGTTTTTTGAGCACCTTTAAAAGATCGTCGATTTTTTCACTCAGGGGAACGAAAATGGGCGGGGTCATGATTTCGCGGATGCTTTTCCCGGTTATGCCGTGCTCGGTGTAAAAATCCTTTTGGTGAACGACGCCGATGATGTTGTCGATGCTTTCTTCATACACAGGCAGACGGGAGAATTTTGAATGAGAGAAGATGCGGGAGATCTCGCGCTTGTTTTCGTTGATGTCAATGGCTTCGATTTCCATGCGGTGGGTGAGGATGTCCTCAGTTTTGCGCCCGGTAAACTCGATGGCGTTTTTCAGAAGATCGCCCTCTTCGCTGTCCACACTTCCGTCCTGCTGAACCTCTTCAACGAACATGAGAAGCTCTTCCTGCGACATTTTCACATCGTTTTTGGTCTTAAAAACGCGGCCTATAAGCTTTTTCCAGAGAGAGAACAGAAAGTTCAGCGGTTTAAAGACAAGAATCAGGAAATTGATGATGGGAGAAGAAAACATGGCAAAGGCTTCGGGAGAATCCTTCGCGATGCTTTTGGGCGTGATTTCACCGAAGATGAGAACGACAATCGTAATAACAATTGTTGATACGGTTGCGCCGTTTGATTCAATGAGGCTGACAAAAAACAGCGTGCCGAGAGAGGCGAGCAGGATGTTTACGATGTTGTTTCCAATCAAAATGGTAGACAAGAGACTATCGTAGTCATCGGAAAGACGGCGCGCAAGATCCGCCTTTTTGTTGCCTTTTTCAGCAAGCGCTTTGATACGCGTTTTGTTTAATGATGAAAATGCCGTCTCTGTTGCCGAGAAATACGCGGACATGACGATGCATGCAATCATAACGATTAAATAGGAAACCTGGGTACTGTCCATTTGATCTTCAATCTCCTAGCCTTGTAATTTTTTACACAAAAAGGCATACCTGCACGAAATTACATGCAGATATGCCTGAAAAACATTTTTACCGCGTTTAAACTGTGTTCAGCGGGGTAACCGTCTTCGTCCATTTTTTACAAATGACTCCTTCTTTAATGACACTATCATATCAGAAAAGAGAGAAAAGGTCAAGGGAGAATTGAAAAAGGGACGATATTTTACATGTCCCAAAACGAAAAAAGCACTCGACAAGCGAATGCTTTTTGAAAGGCGAGCGTTAGATAGCGCGCTCCACCTTGCCGCTGCGCAGGCAGCGGGTGCATACGGACATGCGGGTAGCAGTACCGTTCACCAGTACGCGAACCTTCTGGGTGTTCGGAGCCCAGGTGCGGCGCGTCTTGCGATTGGAGTGGCTAACATTGTTGCCGTAAACGATGCCCTTGTGGCAGACTTCACAGAATTTGCCCATTACACACACCTCCTTCAGGAGTATATCGCATCAAAACACAATGTATTATAGCAGATTATGCGCAATAGTGCAAGTGAATTTTCCGCTAAATCTGTGTTCAAGTGTAAAGATACGTTGAAAACAGTTGCGAAATTTGCTTTATTACGGTAAAATAATAAAACACAGGAGGAGAAAATGATGAATGAAATGAAAAAAGCAGTTATCACGGTAATCGGCGTCGATAAAAAAGGCATAATTGCCCGCGTGAGCGCAAAAATGCTTGAGCATGATGCAAACATTCTGGATATTTCCCAAACGGTTGTTTCAGGCTTGTTCAACATGGTTTTGATTGCGGATATTTCTTCTGAAAACTGCGTGTTTGAAA
>JAZSFI010000014.1:0-3925 GCA_045532135.1 Clostridia bacterium
AGAAGCTGGAGATTTCCGCCGAGTGCCTGTCCGCTCTGGATCTGCCCGAAGGAACGCCCGACTTCAGTGCGTATGACTTAAAGGCGCTTTCCGAAAAGGCGTTTTATGCCAGATACGGAATGGATACGAAAATTGAAAAAGTTGATACTTCCCTTGAGTGCGAATATACGCTTGACAAAATCTTTTTCCTCGCAGCGGACAATGCGCCCGGCGCGACAATCAGAAGCGTACAGGAACTTTTGAAAAAGAACGGATTCATGGTTGGCGCTGTCGGAACACAGGTGACGCAGGATATGATTTCAGCGGTCAGGAACGCGCAGCGGTATTACGGACTTGCGGTTACCGGATATGCGGATGCGCATCTGATCCAATCGCTCAATGAAAATATGCCCATGCAGGCGCAAAAAGAGGAAAAGGCTGCCCGCGCGTATCAATATGAAACGGATCAGATCGCCTTTACCATAAATACCTGCTATCCGGCTGAGCGAGTCGATACCACGATGCCCGGCGGCAGCGTAAGCGTATCCGACAAGGACAACGTGTTTATCGTCTTTGACGGCGAAATTGCCTCGTTGGCGCAAAAGAGCCTTTCGCTTTCCTGGGAAGTCAAGGCTGAACTCGTCAAGGACGGAAAGTATCTGTTCCCGTGCGCGATCTATACGCAGGTGCAGGCGGACAGCGCGCTTTCCACGACCTTAGGCGTGCTTCGTGAAGGCAGACTTATCATCGTGTGTGAGATTCCCGGCGCGCTTTCGGACATGGAGGGCGAATGGACGCTCAGAATCATGGAAGGCGACAATGCGTTTGAAATGAATCTTGTAAAATAAATGCCGGGGGCGGTTCAGAGGCGCGTCTGTCTTTGAAACGCCCCGGTTTTCATTCGTTTTTGAAAAAAGACAGAAAGGCGCGCATATCCTTTGCGTGAGGGATGTTCGCTGAAAGCCCGCGTATCCGAAATAAACGGCTTTAAAAAATGTCGCAGGAAACGCGCTTTGAGCGATTTTACGCATAGGAGGAGGAAAAAAAGCATGCGCCTTTTGACTGCGCTTTGTCTGTGCGCGTACCTTCTTGCGGACTCGGGCGGCGCGATGAAACGTGCGCAGGAGGCGATGTCGCTTTGGGCTTCGTCCGTTGCGCCCGCGCTTTTTCCGTTTCTTGCGCTTTTGCCTGCGCTTACAGACGAAGATGCGCTTTCGGTCTACGAAAGACTTTTCGGGAAAACCATGAAAAAGCTGTTCGGCATATCGGGCGCGTCGGCTGCGCCGTGTCTTGTCGGCTTGATTGCGGGCTCTCCCGCCGGTTCGACAGCGGTTCTTCGCGCGTTCCGCTCGGGCGCGATTTCGAAAAGAGATGCCCGCGTTTTGTCTGCGCTTGTCACCGGCGCGGGCCCTGTGTTTCTCATTTCGTCCGTCGGGGGCGGCATGATGAACGACGTATCCAAGGGCGTAAAGCTGTTGCTTTGCGCATGGCTTTCTGCATTTTTAACTGCGCTTTTTGTTTCGCGGTTTAAAAATGCAGAAGATGCGGTGCGCTTTGAAGGCGAGGCGGCGGTCAATCCGCCGGGCGCAATCCGCGAGGCCGTGATCGGAAGCCTGACGGTTGCGGGCTATATGACGGTTTTTCGCGTGTTTGCCGGGGGGCTCCATGAAAACCTGTATGCGTTTTTTGAAATCTCCGGCGGCTGCATGATTGCATCCGAGAGACAAAGCCTGCCGCTTGCTTCTGCCGTCGCTGGCTTTGGCGGGGTGTGCCTTATGGCGCAGAACATCAAAAATCTTTCCGGGGCCGGGGTTCGGACGTTGGAATTTGTTTTGATCAAATGCGCATCGGGCGCGCTTTCGTTGGTCTTATGTGTTTTGATATCGGGTTTTAAATTGCCGCAGATTTCTTTGAACATGGGCGCGTACCGCGCATCCTGTCTGGCTGCGCTTTTTATGACGCTTTTGTGCGTGTTCGGCCGTCTTTTACGGCGAAATGCGCGCATGAAATAAGCTTTTGGTCTTTAAAACAAAAGAGGGGGGAATCCTTATGGCGCTTTTACATGTGAATTTTTTCTCGGATGTATTGGGCATGTGCGTGGAAATGGACGTCATTTTGCCTGAAAACACAGTAGGTCAGATCGGTATGGAGGGAAAGTCCGGCCCTGATAAATGGAAGACGCTCTATCTGCTTCACGGCATGAGCGACGATCACACCATCTGGCAGAGAAGGACTTCGATTGAAAGATATGTTGCGGACAAGGGTATCGCGGTGGTCATGCCCTCCACGCAGCTTGGCTGGTATACCGATATGTACGAGGGCATGAAATGGTATACCTATATCGCGGAGGAGCTTCCCCGCATCTGCCGGACGTTTTTCCCGAATATGTCGGATAAGCGCGAGGACACCTTTGTGTGCGGTCTTTCCATGGGCGGCTACGGCGCGTTCAAGCTTGCCCTTCGCGCCAGTGAAACCTTTGGCTGGGGCGCGTCGCTTTCCGGCGCGCTGGACTGCGAAAAACTGGTCAGATGGGGCGGACTCGGAAATTCCGGCTACTGGACGGATGTTTTCGGACCTGTGGACGAGATCGCCGACTCCTTCAATGATCTTTTTAAAGCCGCAAGCGACTTAAAGGAAAACGGAAAGCCGATGCCCAGATTGTATATGTGGTGCGGCGAGCAGGATTTCCTTTTTGAACATAACGAGAAAATGGACAGGCATCTGAATGAACTCGGCATCGAGCACATTTATCAAAAATCCCCGGGCGACCACCAGTGGAAATACTGGGATGAAAAGGTGCAGACGGTACTTGATTGGGTTCTCGGAAAGGAGGTAAAGTAATATGGCGCTGATTCATGTAGGCTTTTTTGCGCAGTCTCTGGGCATGTGCGCATCGTGCGATGTAATTCTTCCCGAAGCGAGCGCGAAACTCATCGGCATGGAAACGGAAGCGAAAAAGGGAAAGCACCAAGAGAAGCGGAAAAGGAAGGCAGTAAAGGCACGAAAAAAGGCTACCGTCAAAATGACGGCAGCCTTTTTAATATGGTTTCTGATGCATTTTCTATAAACTGTGCGGCTTCCTCTTCCGTAAAGTAAGGGTAGTGGCGTTCCAGATTATCCTTACCGCCGCGGTACCAGCCGGTGATATAGGCGCGCCGATTATCAAAGGCATCCTTTGCGAAAATATCCATGTAATGATTTTCGAAGCCCACTGCATCTTCGTAAATGCAAAAGGCTCTGAAATCAGGATGATTTTTCAAATAAAGAAAATCCAAGTCGTACCAGTCTTTTTTCACAGTTGCTATAAAGGCCTTCTTGTCTGTAGCGTAGGCCTCGGGATGTTTCCCGGCACAAACACGGTATACCTTTTGCAACCATTCCATATCCGTCAACAAATGGGTCAGATAGCCTAAATAAAAGGAGTAGGCTTCCTTGGAATAGCCTTGCTGCTGCCCGGGCGTAAAGTGTTTGGCAACGTAATCCGAAATACTTCGTTCATTTACCGCAAGACTTCCGTTGTCCAAACGGTTTTTAAAGTGGGACTCCTCCCCGCTTGGGATGAAGGTGTTCCAGTCGTCGACAGGAATACCGCTGTCCGGCGCAATGTTTCCCACGATAAATTCTTTTTCCGCAATTTCCCGTCTGAGCAGCTTTGGAAGCTGCTCCAAAAGCCTGTCTGCAACCCGTAAGTGTATCATCCATGATGCCATGTCGTGTTCCTCCTTTGTTATTACATTCTGATCTCTGACTGAAAATATTTTTCCTGAAATTCGACCTGTTCCATAATTTCAGCTTTCGTAAAGGAAACAGATTCCGGTACAACAACCCATTTTTCCTCAACATCATCAGCTCTGTGGATAATGGCGATTATTTTTCCCACAAATTCTTTTACCGGCACATCTACACCTAAAATGTAGGCATCCTGTTCTTCGCCGTCCGGTGCAAT
>JAZSFI010000499.1:0-4588 GCA_045532135.1 Clostridia bacterium
TTTTTTCACCCAAAATCGCGCCGGAAACAACGGGGACATATCCGTCGAAAAGCTCCGCATCAACTTTTGCGTGCAGTTTTACAAGTTCACCCGACGCAAGGCGTTTTCTGAGTTCATCCGCTCTTTCGGGCGCAAGGCTGAAGGCAAAAAGATTCGTGTCGTTTCTCTCCGGCATGAATTCGACATCCCATCTCGACACGCCCTTCATCTCTTCCCGGCTTTCACGGATGCCCTTGTACATCGGGAAAAAGTCCGAAAGGATACCGGCAGCGCCGAATTCCAGCGCATCGCTTTTCAATGCGGCGGCGCTGCGGGACGTAAGCAGCAGTTTTCCCCGCATCCACTCGCCCGCGTCTTTTCCGTCCGCATTCACCGCCTCCGCCCATATGCCGTCCTTGGGCGTTTTGGCGCTGCGCATGCTGAGCGCGCAGTGATTTTCATGATAGTCCGCAATCACCGTTCCATCTTCATAGGCAAGATACGCCTCCTTCACTTCCCACGCCTGCGGGATGACCCATTCGGCATATCTCGTGCGCCCGTCGGCAGCGGCAGGCAAAACCTCGATCTGTTCAAGCCCCATATCGCGCATCGTCTTTTCGACGAAAGCACCCGTTTTTAAAAATGCACTGTTTGTAAGCTTATGGTCGTTTTCCCAGATGCCCCGAACAAAGGAAAAGCATCTTTCCCAGTTAAATCGGTCAAATGCGTGCATTTGCTTACTCCTCCTCGCCAAAAACCGAGTATTCGCAAACGCGCGGACGGATGGGACAGCTTTTGCATCCGGGATTTTCACCAACGCCCTCCGCCAGACATTTTTTCACCACTTCAAAGCAGTCGCGCGCTTTAAAGTATGTAATTTTACAGCTGCCCAGCTGCAATACTTTTTCATGCTCCGCCATAAAGGACGCATATTTTGCCGGATCGTTGATGGGACAGCTTTTTTCCCGCCAGCTCCACGTGCGGGCGCGCTTTTTCTGCCCGTTTTCGTCGATCACGTCGTATTCCTCACCCCTTGGCGAAAGACACGGCGCGTTTGTCACGGTCTCCACATAGTGGTGAAACGTATTTCTGTTGTAGCCTACGCCCAGAAGGAGAACGCAACCGTCGTGTTTATAAAGATAATCAAGCGGCGATCCTGCGCCGACGGCAGGCGCTTTTTCGTGCGCACGGGCGATCTCCTCTGCATCTTTTCCGTATATGGCAAAGGCATGCGTCGGGTTCATGCTTCTTTTAACGCCGGGACGCTTCCAAAACGCCTCGGGAATCGCGCCGTTTGTGGTGGACGTTGAACGAATGTCAAAAATTTCGCCTTTTTCATAGGGCAAGCCATGATTGAAGCTTGGAAGGATGATGGTTCCTTCGCTTACAGTTTCCATAAGCGCATCGACCACGGCCTCCGCGCCGCCCTGCATAAATCCAAAGCTTTTTAATGACGAATGCACGATAATGACGGAATCCTTTTGAACGCCAAACGTTTTAAGCCCCTCTGCCAGTGCTTTTTGATCCATGTTCGTCCCTCCTTCATTCGATTGGCTATTATTATGCATGCTTTTTGCGCTTTGTCAATCTCCACGTTTTACATTTTCATAAATAAATGTTCTGTTTGTCTAAAAAATCAGTTGACACAAGCCATTTATTGTGATATAGTTATATCGTACACTAACATTTACAAAATATTTTGTTTTGATGATTTGACGGATATAACTGATTTTACGGAGCTGCCGCATATGCCGCAAACCCAATGAAATCGCCGTCAAATATTTATATCCGAATGAGGTTAACGTTAACCTCCTCAACAATCCAACCTATTCATGAAGAGAGATAGATAAAATGAAAAAAGCTGTCACGCTTAACGATATTGCAAAAGCCGCCAACGTTTCCATGAACACCGTTTCCAAAGTTCTGAACGGAAAAGGCGTCATCAGCGAAAGCACCCGAAAGAAAATCCTGTCCATCGCCCAGGAATACGATTATCATCCCAACATCAGCGCCAGAACCATGCGCGGCGTCGAAAGCCCTCTGATCGGCGTTGTCGTCAGCGATATGGAAGACCCGTTCTTCGTACAGGTCATCAGCGGCATCGAAGAGCGCGCCTGGAAAGAAGGCATGTCCATCATCATCGGAAACTCCGCCGAAGATCTGGAAAAGCAGCGCCTTTGTATCGAAAACCATCTTTCCTACGGCTGCAGAAACATGATCGTCATGCCTGTGGACGAAGATCCCGCCCCCATGCGCGCGCTTCAGGAAAAAAACATTCGCCTTGTTCTGGCCGACCGACTTGTCAAGTGCGAATCGGAGTTTCACATGGTTACCGTGGACAACAAAAAGGGCGCGTTTGACGCATGCGAATACCTGATCGGCATGGGACACACCAAGATTGCCATCATCAACCAGCAAAGCGCCGTCACAACGGAAACCGACCGTACCGACGGATATAAAGAAGCGCTTAAAAAGCACGGCATCACCGTAAGAGACGAATATGTGCGCCTTGCAAAAAACGAGGAAGAGGCTGCGCAGGCAGCGGCTCAGCTTATGAGTTTACCCGACAAGCCCACGGCGCTGTTTATCGCCAAGGACAGATTGTCCCTTCATGTTGTGCGCGCGCTCAACGAAATCGGGGTTTCTTTCCCCGATGATCTCTCCATCATGATCTACGGCTGCCCCCATTGGTCGCAGACCTTCCGTCCCTACTTCACCTGCATGCAGCGTCCCATCAAGGAAATCGGCATAACGGCAGCGGAAATGATCATCGACATGATCAAAAACGGCACGGAACAGGTCGTGCATCAGAAATATTTCTGCGCTTCCCTCATGGAGCGCGACACGGTAAAAAAGCTGATCTGATCGAAAGGCGGCGAAAAAATGCGAAGTCTGACGCTTGCGGAAGTGGCCCGAATCGCCCGGATGTATCTGGACGGCGATCGCGTGGAAACGCTGCTTCTGGATAAAACCGGGCACGTGGACTACGATTTTGAGTCCTTCAACATCGTAAAAGCGTCCTTGATGAAGGCTGAACGCATCCATCCAGAACTTAACTATTCCCTGATCCTATGGACAAAGCGCGCAGGAAAAAGAAACATTGTGGAGCCCGTTGTCTGCGCAAGCGTTCTGCCTGTTGAGGGCTGGCGGGAAACAAAGGCAAACGACAGCCTCATTCGCGCGCTTTCGGGCGAAGAGGACGTGTGCTTTGTCCGCGATAATTCCCATTCAGCCTATTACCCCGTGTACAATTCGGACCACGAAATCGTGGGCGCACTTGAATTTCTCATCATGAACGACGAAGCAAACGACATATGAGGAAGATATCATGAACGCTTATTTACTTTCTGATCTTGTTAGAATAAACGGCGCAAACGGCCTCGTGCTGGAAACCGGTACGCTGCCTGAAAAAAACGCGTCTCTGGGACTGATTGCGCCGCGCGGCGGATTTTCAAGCTTTCAGGTAATCGTCGAAAACGCAGACAAAGAAAACCTTTCGATAAAAGCCCGCGCAAGCGCCAACGAGATCGAAACCGAGCTTTTCGAGGAATGGTTTCTCGTAACGGGCGATTCTCTCACGCCGGACTGCCTGATTCCTTTAAAGGACGACGGCGTTCTTTCGGCAGGACAGAAGCTTCCCAAAAACATCGCCTGTATCTGGGTGGACGTATTTGTTCCCGAAAAAGCGCAAACGGGCGTCTGTCCCATAACGGTCGAATGCGCGTGCAATAATTCGGTGAAAACGCTCACCGTAAACATGCTAATATCCGAAACCGTCCTTCCCGAAACCGGACTGATCACCTGCGATTTAAACAACTATGCAGACGCGATCTCCCCGCAGTTTGAATCCATGCGGCGAAATCCCGACCGCTACAGGGACGGAAGCTATATCGCGCTTGAGCTTGAATATTATAAAATGGCGCGAGAGCACAGGTCGCTTTTCCACAACCTCCCTTACCGCCATTCCGGCAAGATCAAAGAAAGCTTTGCGCCGCTTCTCACGGGTGAGGGAAAAGATATGCGCGTTTCGGACTGGGCGCTGTATGACGAGCATTTCGGCCCGCTTCTTGACGGTAGCGCGTTTGAGAATTCCCGCGTCAGCAAAAAACCGGTCGAATATATGTATCTCCCCTTCCATCTGGGCTGGCCAGCCAGCTATGAAAAATGGGGCAAAAAGGGATACAAGACGGAGTACCGGCGGGTTTTAAACGATTTTGTCCGCCATTTTGAAGAAAAAGGCTGGCTGAAAACCCATTTTGAGCTCTTCCTCAACCACAAAAAGGATTACCGTTTCTTCCCATACACCGCGGATGAAATCTGGTACGAGCATGATGAAGAGGTCATGGATAAATGGTACGACGTCATAAAAGGCGCGTACGAAGACACGAAGGCTTCCGTAATCGTTAGAATCGACTCCTCCAACTATTTCGGCGTTCACCACAACAACCACCGCTTTGCCGAATACTGCAAGCTCTGGGTCGCGGGCGAAGGCATGTTCAACTGGTATCCGGAAAGCGTTGACGCTTTCAGAAAATATGGAAACACGCTGTGGATTTACGGAGCTGTTCTTCACGACATGAGAACAAGCCTATTGTCCCTCTACCAGTGG
>JAZSFI010000360.1:0-10448 GCA_045532135.1 Clostridia bacterium
CTCGGACGCGGTTCTGCGAACGCGGAAGGACGGGGAGCAGCCTCGCTTCTGCGCTCGGGGATACGGGTGTTCGCCTGAGGACGGGCGGGGCGCTGCTGGGGACGCGCGGGCGCACCCTGCGGACGCTGCATGGGTCTGGGCTGAGCGGGACGGGGCTTAGGCGCTTCGGGGCGCTTTTCATAAAGCGGCGGGAGGCTTACGCCGTCATCTTCTGCCTTATCTTCAAAATCAGCATTCACTTCATCTTCAAAAGCGCGGCTGAAGGGAGAAGCCTTCTTCTGAGGAATGGTCGTCTTTTCAAAGCCGGTTGCAATGACGGTGATGCGGACTTCGTCGGTCAGGGACTCGTCAATGCCCGCACCAAAGATGATGTTGGCTTCCGGATCCGCAGCCTGCGTAATGAGCTGCGCAGCCTCGTTGACCTCGATGATGGAGGTGTCGGGACCGCCGGTGATATTAATAAGAACGGCGCGAGCGCCATCGATGGAGGTTTCGAGCATGGGGCTGGAAACCGCCTGCTTGGCCGCTTCGACCATGCGGTTCTCGCCGGTGCCTGCACCGATACCCATGTGGGCAAGGCCGCGGGATTCCATAACGGTGCGAACGTCGGCAAAGTCAAGATTGATCATCGCGGGAACAGCGATGAGGTCGGAGATGCCCTGAATGCCCTGACGGAGCGTATCATCGGCGATCTTGAAAGCTTCGGTCATGGTAGTGCCCTTGCTTACGATGGAAAGGAGCTTCTCGTTGGGAACAACGACCAGCGTGTCCACATTGGCTTTCAGCTGATCGATTCCGCTTTCCGCATTCTTCATGCGCTGGCGACCTTCAAACATGAAAGGCTTCGATACAACGCCGATGGTCAAAATGCCGAGATCACGGGCGATTTCCGCAATTACGGGCGCTGCGCCGGTTCCGGTACCGCCGCCCATGCCGCAGGTTACGAATACAAGGTCAGCGCCCTTCAAAGTGCCGGCCAGCTCTTCCCTGCTCTCCTCGGCTGCGCGCTTACCGATGTCGGGATTCGCGCCGGCGCCAAGGCCCTTGGTCAGCTTTTCGCCGATCTGGATTTTTACGGTCGCTTTGGAAAGCGCAAGCGCCTGCTTATCGGTGTTTACCGCGATAAACTCAACGTTGCGAAGTCCGCTGTCGACCATTCTGTTTACGGCATTGGTTCCAGCTCCGCCGACGCCAACTACCTTAATTGATGCAAAATTAGAAGTCTCAAGTTCGAATTCCAGCACAAGGCATCCCCCTCGCTAATGATAGTAATTCTTTTATCTTCTGCCAAACAAACCGCGGAAGCCGTCTGCCAGCCGTCCGGGGAGCGTTTCTTCATCAGGCAAGCGCTGTTCTATTGAGGAAAAAATCAAATCCACAAGTCCCATCGCGCTTGAATAAACGGGACTGTTGAATTGCGCGGCTTTCGCCTGCGGAACCTTTACCGAGCGGTTGAGATATGCGCCGAGGTATTCCTTTCCGCCTCGGATCATAGCAAGACCTCCGCCAGTCAAGTATACTGGCGTGCGGCTTACGACAAGACCTTCACCGTCCAGATCAATGGTTCTGTCGATCATGTCGCACATTTCATCTACGCCTTCGCGCATGCACTCGCTGACGGCCAGTTCATCAAAGGCGATTTTCCTTCCGAATTCATCGAAGAAATCCGGCGGATTGATCATTTCAAAGCCGTCCGGGGCAATGACAAAGCTGCGCTTGAGCCTTTCCGCTTCCGATCCCCTGATAGCAAGCGCCTCTGAAAGCTTCTCCGTCAGATGCGCGCCGCCCACGGGGAGCATGGCGTGATACAGAATTCCGTCGCCCTCGATAATGCTGATCTCGGTCGACAAAAAGCCTGAATCAATGAAGATCAAAGCTCTTTCTCTTTCTTCAACGTTCGTCAGCCAAAGCATCTGACCGAAGGATGAAGACAGGAAACCGCTAATGCTTATGCCCATCGAATCCATAAGCTCACGCATGTCGTCGATAAAGAACTGTTCGATGGTGACAAACGATACGCACGCAGTCAGCGTGTCCCCCGCCATTTTGAGAGGATGCATCGTCTTTTCACCATCATCTATACGAAACCATGCAGGCGATCTGTGGATGACGTTTCCGGGATTGACCTTTCTTTTGTCAAACTTCAAAACATCCGCCGCCATGTCCTGCACATGGTCGATATCCGCTTCCGTGACCCTTCCGAATTCCGGGTCAATATTTACCGTTGCTTCCTGCGTTTCAACGTGAATGTATTCACCTGGAACGCCGATGTATATATCTTTAATCTTCGTATTCGCGTCTTTTTCAGCCGCGCTGATGGAGTTGTATACCGCCTGCGCAAGCTTATTCGGCGTTACCCAATCGCCGTCCCGGTATCCGTCGTAAGGAACAGTGCCGCTGCCGATGATGTCACAGCGGTGATAGGAACCGCTTTCCGCGATCAAAGTAACGATTTTGGACGTACCAAATTCAATCGCTGCTACCCGTGTCTTCATTTTATCTTCTCCCGCATAATGCCCGTAAATCGTCCTCATCATCCTGTACCCCTAATTATACAGGATAAACCGCCTCTTTGTAAACACTTTTTTGGTGAAATATTTCAATTTTAATTCATTTTTATTACATTTTTACATTCTTAGCTCTCATATTCCTCCTTTACTCATCGGAATCGTATACAGCATAGTTACCGCTGACGATAATTTTGCCCTTTGTCCGGCCGCTTGCAATGATTTCCTGAACCATTTGAAGCGTCTGTTCAATATTCATACCGTCAAAGATCTCGATCATCTGGTTGGTGGTAGTCACAAGATAGATGGCCTTTTGATCCTTTACGTTGAACTCTGAATAAGTGCCTTCGAGTCCAAGATTTCTGATCCCCGAAGCAATCCTTATTATGTCCTCAAGCTGATTTTCCTTTCGCAAAACCAGCGTTTTTCCCTTGGAATAATTGGAAATATCAGCGCCCGTTACGCAGACATAAGATTCCTGAGGCAAATGACTGAAAACGTCCATAACCATGCCATCATCGTCAATTAATACGTAATAGCCGCCTGCCTGAACAACGCAAAGAGGTTTCCGCACAGAAACGGTAAGCCGAATGGTGCCTTTCATAACGCGTTCAATGTTTTCAAACTTCGCAAATCCGGTTGCGTTCACACCCGCTCTGACTTCGCTTTCAATATCCGAAATCGCATTGATCTGCGCACCCATTTTAAGGGTTGAAAAGCGGATGATTTCGTCTTTTTGCGGCGCTGTCAAGTCTCCATTCACACAGTACACTTCGACGTTATCAAGCCTGTTCTGACCTCCGACAAAAAGAACTACAAGAACGCAGGCAATCACAAGCACGCAAAGCGCCATAAATCCTGAATACCCGATTTTCATCCTCTTAGTATTTTTTGCCATACGTTCATCTCCTGTACTTTTTCATATTCAAATCCGCTTCTGCTCAGAGGAAATGTTCAGCAGTATTCCCACTGCGCCCATTACAATCGAAACCGAAGTGCCGCCGGCCGAAAAAAACGGGAGTGGAAGCCCTGTGGTCGGCATTACGCCGATGACGACGGCGATGTTTAATATCGTCTGTACGCCGATTGTCGAAACAATGCCGGCTGCAAGCATGCTCTTAAAGCGATCCATCTCCCGAATAGCCATCTGATAGCCGAAAAACAGAAACGCCATAAAAAGCGCCATAACGAAAAGGCACCCGATATATCCCATATCCTCCCCCACGATCGCGAAAATAAAATCGCTTTCGGGATACGGAAGAAACGAATATTTTTGTTTTCCACGTCCAAGTCCCATCCCAAACAGTCCGCCGCTTCCAAATGCCATCAAAGACTGTGCAAGCTGATAGCCCTCGTTTGAAAGGTATTTGAACGGATCCGTAAATGAAATCATCCTTGCGCGTCTGTAAGGTTCGCTCAGGGCGTAATAAGCGCCCACTGCAAGGCCCAAAACGCCGATGACAGTCAGATGAAGCCAGCGTGCACCCGCAATCATTGTCATAAGCGCGCTTGTTATTATGATCGATCCGGCGGTTGAAAGATTCGGCTGAAGCAAAATCAGAAGAAACATTGCTCCGGGAACAATAAACAACGGAATCAAGCCTTTAAAGAAATTCGTAACATCTCTTTTGGGACTTGAAAGAACGCGCGCCATAAACAAAACCAGCGAATACTTCGCAAGCTCCGATGGCTGAAAGCTGACAGGCCCGATTCTCAGCCATCTGCGGGAACCGTTGATATAGACACCGATTCCCGGAATCGCAACAAGAATAAGAAGAATAAAGCTTATTGCGAGAAGCCATCCGCTTACGGCAGGCACGGAAAGTATTTTTATGTCGATCTTCCAGAGAATCAGCATGAAGACCAGACCGATCATAATGCCGAACAGCTGGCTGATCACATCCGACAAATAGGAACCCTTTGCAGAAGCATTGTAAAAGCTTGCGCAAAATAAAACGACAAGCCCCGTTAAAATCAAAAGCACAAATGTGATCAGAATGCTTTTTTCCGGTCGTTTTCCTTTTGTGTTTCTAAATACCTTGGCGCCGCGTAAGCGAAAAGAAGTCAATTCCCGCTTTCCTTGAGCGCGTTTACAATGCGCTTGAATTCCCGTCCGCGCGCTTCGTAGTCTTCAAACATATCAAAGCTTGCGCATGCCGGCGACAAAAGCACATTTCCGCCCTTTGACGCATGCGATCTTGCGGTTTCAACTGCTTTTTCAAAATCGTATCCCACATATTCGTAATCGGTGAAGCCAACGCTTCTGAGCGTTTCTCCGATTCTTTCCCCGGTTTTTCCAATCAATACAGCATAACGGACAAAGCTGTCTTTTAAAATCCTGCACATCTCAGTAAAGTCAGAATTTTTCTCGGATCCGCCGAGCATGATGACGGTAGGCTCCTTCATCGTCTGAATCGCCTTTATGGTGGAATCTGGGTTTGTGCCCTTGGAATCGTTTATGTATTTAATATCATCAAGCACTCTTACGGTTTCGATTCTGTGTTCCACGCCTCTAAAGGTTCGAAGCGTATGGCGAATTACCGGCGAGGGAACACCGGCGCACATTGCACAAGCCGTTGCCGCCAAAGCATTTTCAAGGTTGTGAGGGCCCGGAATGTATACATCCTCCACCCTGCATACATTGGTTTTTTCGCCATTTTCGCCGACAAACACGATAACGCCGTCTTCAACGAACGCGCCTTTTTCCACTTTGCATGTTCTTGAAAACCAAAATACCTTTGACGCAATCCGATCCGCCATTTTGCGCGTATATTCGTCGTCATAATTCAAAACCGCATAATTGGTTTTGTCCTGCTTTTGAAAAATGCGCATTTTGATATTCGCGTAATTTTCCATCGTCTTGTGACGGTTCAAATGATCCTCGGTAAGATTCAAAACAGCAGCGATTTCGGGTCTGAAATCCACCGTAGATTCAAGCTGGAACGATGAAAGCTCGCAGACAATATAATCGTCCTGCTTCATATAGCCCGCCTTGCCGCTGTAGGGAATTCCTATATTTCCGACCACATGCGTAATTTTTCCCGCGTTTTCAAAAATCGCGCCCAAAAGCGAGGTCGTTGTGGTTTTTCCGTTTGTGCCGGTGATTCCGATCACATGACCCTGACCGAGCCTGTAGGCAAGCTCGATTTCACCGATCACTTCAATGCCCAGATCCTTTGCTTTCTGAACGGCGGGGAGATCGTAAGGAATACCGGGGCTTATGACGAGAATATCCATGCCTTCAAGGACGTTTTCAATCGCCTCTCCCAGTCTCCATTCGATGCCTTCTGTTTTAAGCACATCAAGCGCGGAGCCAATTTGCTCTGCGCTTTTTAAATCATTGATTCTAACCTTGCAGCCGGCGTCTGAGGCCAGCTTTGCTGCGTGGATGCCCGACCGGGCCATGCCCCACACAAGCACCTTTTTACCGATCAAACTTCAAACCTCCTTCGCGCCTCACTTTACGTAGCCGAGAAGCGCAACAAAGCACAAAAGTGCGGTCAATACGTCATACATCGTGACGATTTTCGTCTCGGGTATGCCGCTTAATTCAAAATGATGATGAACAGGCGCCATGCGGAATATTCGCTTTCCGCCAGAAAAGCGGCAGTAAATCACCTGGATAATGTCGGAAAGGCTCGAGATCATCATAGTAAATGCGATGATCGGCAGAAGAAGCGTTAGGCGCGTTACGATCGCGACGGATACAAGCGCACCGCCGATGGCAAACGATCCGACATCACCCATAAACACGCTTGCGGGATGGGTGTTAAAGCGGAGAAAGCCCAGAATCGCGCCGCACATTGCACCGGAGAAAAGCGCTGTATTATATAGATCGGAATCCATGCCGCTTTGCGTGGCGGCAAGAGACATTGCAATCAATGCAAACGTCCCGAAACCCAGCATGCTGTTGCCCGCGCAAAGGCCGTCAAGACCGTCCAGAAGATTTGCGCTGTTGACTACGCCGACAATCACAAAAACCATGATCGGAATATAGGCAATGCCAAGATCAATGGTAAAGTCGGTAAACGGAACGACAAGCTTAGAACCGATGTAGGGATTCATATATGCAAGCACGGAAAGCACCACGGCAATCAGCGCCTGCGGAACCATCTTCTGCATCGGCGTAAGTCCAACAGAACGGCGCTTTACAACCTTCACATAGTCGTCTGCAAATCCGATAAAGGCAAACGCAAGCATGGAAAGGATTTCAATGATCAAAAAATATCCCAGATTTCCTTTCCACACACCCATGATTAGCGCGGTCACAACAGAGGCAAAAATGAACACAAGACCGCCCATCGTCGCCGTTCCCTGCTTGCCCTGATGCGATCTCGGACCAAACTGGTTTATCGTCTGTCCGACCTTCAGCCGTTTAAGCCATGGAATGATAAATGGCCCCGCGACCATCGAAAGGGCAAAGGAAACAAGCACGGTAATAATCAACTTTTGCATATTGGTTTTCCTCCGTTATCAAACGCCCGCTTCATCCAAAAGCTCCTGAACGATTACCTTTTCATCGAAAGGATGCTTTATGCCTGAAATCTCCTGATAGGTTTCATGGCCTTTTCCGGCTAGAACGATTGCGTCTTGATCGTTTGCAATGGAAAGCGCATAGCGGATGGCTTCGCGGCGATTCTCGATGACTACATATTCGCCGCCCGTGGGTGCAATTCCTTCCACAATGCTTTGAATGATCGTCATCGGCTCTTCATTTCTCGGGTTATCGCTTGTAATGATCGAAAGATCGGAAAGTCTTCCGGAGATTTCACCCATAATAGGGCGCTTTGTCTGATCTCTTCCGCCGCCGCAGCCGAACAGGCAGATGAGTCTTCCCTTTGTCGTGGGACGTACAGCCTTTAAGATATTCTCAAGCGCGTCCGGAGAATGCGCATAATCCAGAATTACGCGATACGGCGTTTTGGTATCGAGAAGCTCGATTCTTCCCGGAACCGCTTTTACCGCTTCAAGACCCTGCTTGATATTTTCAATGGAAATACCGACAGAATCCGCCAAAGACGCCGCCGTCAACGCATTATAGACGTTGAAAATCCCCGTCATGTTCAAATGAATCTGCGCTTTCATGCGTTTGTGATAGCAAAGCGCAAATGTCAGCCCGTTTTCGGTAAATTCGATTTCTCGTGCATAGTTGTCTGCCTGCGCGCTGATTCCGAATCGAACAAAACGAATATCCTTTTCTTTGGCGCGCTTGATCACGTTTTCATCATCGCAATTGATATAAAGCGCCTTCGTCTGTTCGGCAAGCAAAAGCTTTGCCTCCAGATAGTTTTCCATGGTTTTAAAATAATCCAGATGATCTACCGAAAGATTCGTAAACGCCGCCGCTTCAAATTCAACGCCTGCGATTCTGTGCATATGAAGCGCGTGCGCCGAAACTTCCATAACCACGTATTCAACGCCCTCATCCGCCATTTCATGAAGAAGCTCCTGAAATTCAATGGGGTCGGGCGTGGTTTTCCCGGCGTCCTTCTGCTTATCTCCTATGAGCGTGCATACCGTTCCGATCAAACCTACCTTATATCCCGCCTTTTCCAAAATTGATTTAAGGAGGAAGCTTGTCGTGGTTTTGCCTTTTGTACCGGTGATACCGACCATTTTCATTTTCCCGGCAGGATTTCCGTGAAAGGCGGATGCAATGTAGCTCATTGCATGACGAACGTTTTCAACTACGATCTGCGGGCAATCAATGTCCAGTACCCGTTCCACAACCAACGCAGACGCACCGCGTTTTACGACGTCCGGCGCGAAATTGTGCGCGTCCATATGAAGACCGGAAACGCAGAAAAACAGCGTACCCTCATCAATCTTTTGTCTTGAATCCATAGAAAGGGCAGTAATCTCTGCATTTCCGTCTCCGATCAAGCGATACCCAATCGGCATATTTTGAACCAAATTCGAAAGAATCATGCGCACTCCTCCACCTGCACTCCTAAGTATTTTCCCCGCCCGGAAGCTCAAAAACCACTTCAACCTTCTGTGACGGGAAGACTGTTTCGCCCGCACCCGGGCTCTGGAAGGCGGCAATCCCCGATCCTTCCATAGTCATATAAAGTCCCATAGACGTAAGTATTCGATTGGCCTCAATCACTGAAAGCCCCGTAACATCCGGAACCGTAATAAACGCATCCTGATTCAGCTCAGTATCGTTGTCCAAATATATCGCGACGATCGACCCGGCCTGCATGCTTGCACCCGGCGCAGGAAGCTGGGAAGCAACCGTTTTTCCGCTTCCAACCACCAGATATTGAAAGCCCGCGCTCTTTAAAAGGCGAACCGCCTCGGAAAGCGGTTTTCCTTCAGCATCCGGCACTTCTTTATATATGACAGGCTCTTTTTCATCCTTCCTGACGCCCATATACACGAGCGATTTTTGAAGAATATCCTTTGCATACGGCGCCGCTGTAACACTTCCGTAGTCCGGCCTGAGATCCGCGCGATCAACGATCATCAAAACCGCAATCTTGGGATCGTCCATCGGCGCAAACCCGAGAAAGGATCCGATATGCATGTCGCTTGATACCTGTCCATCCACATACACCTGCGCGGTACCCGTTTTTCCGCCGACATGATAGCCGGAAATATAAGCGTTCTTGCCGCCGCCGTTTGTCACGACGCTTTCAAGCATCGAACGCATCGTTCGGCTTGTTTCAGCCGTAATCGGATTTGCACGTATCACCGGCTCGTTTTTTTCGATCAAGGTTCCGTCCGCGGATCGTATTTCTTTGACGACATAAGGCTTCATAAGGTTTCCGCCGTTCACAACTGCGCACGCAGCCGTCAGAAGCTGAACAGGCGTTACGGCAATGGACTGTCCAAAGCCGATTCGGGCGATGTCCACTCGTTTAACTCTTTCACGGCTTATAACAATGCCGCTGCCTTCGCCCGGAATATCAACGCCCGTCTTTTGTCCAAAGCCGAATGCATCCAGATAATCATAAAAAGTATCGGTTCCGAGCCTGAGACCGAGTTCAACAAAGACCGGATTGCAGGAATTTTCAAGCGCTTGCGTAAGGCTTTCGCTTCCATGGGGATTTCCCCAGCATCGAACGCGTCCGCCTTCGACATAAATGCTGCCCGAGCAAAAGAAATGCTCGCCAAGATGCGCAAGATTCTCATTGAGACAAGCCGACATGGTTATCATTTTGAACGTAGAGCCCGGTTCATATGCATCGGTGTAAACCGTATTTCGCATAAGAGAAGTAAGATAGCTGACATCGTTTCTCGGCGGAGTGTTCGGGTCATAATCGGGCTTTGAAACGGAAGCCAGGATTTCTCCGGTTTGGGGATTCATCACAAGAACGCGAACCGCCTTAGCGCCGTTTACTTCCATCGCTTCGCGCGCTGCGGTTTCCGCAAAACCCTGAATCGACTGGTCAATCGTAAGATACACATTCGACCCGTCAACTGCGGACACATATTCACCAGACGTTATACCAAGCGATTTGCCTTTTCCGTCGATCTCCTGGACAATCCTGCCGGTTTTGCCGCTCAGGTAGTTGTTCAGCGACGCTTCAAGTCCTGCCTGCCCGACGCCGTCAATCGTCGTAAGCCCCAGAAGCTGCGTAGCAAAAGCGCCGTTTGGATAATATCGTTTACTGTCGTTGTCCAGATACAGCCCGTTATACAGGGTTTCTCCTTTTCTTGCGCTTTCTGCCATCATGATTTTAAGCTGCTGAACCGTCGTTTCGTCCAGCTGCCTTTTAACGGTAACGCCGCCCTTGGTCGTGTCCGAAATGCGCGCGTAAACGGCATTTTCGTCCATCTCCAGAAGCGGCGAAAGAACGCTCGCAAGCGATATTTTATTTTCGATTTGTCTGGGACTGGCCGAAAGCGAATAAGCTGTTGCGCTTTTGGCCAGCGTATTCCCGTTTCTGTCGTATATGCTTCCGCGAATGGGCTGTATGATCGACTCGCTCGTCC
>JAZSFI010000033.1:0-2429 GCA_045532135.1 Clostridia bacterium
CGTACGGACGCCGTTTTCAAAGCATTTGCTGGCGCTGGAGAATACAATGGTGTTTCGCTTAATGCCGCGCTTCAGATCAGCGCAGTACGCACCACACTGGATATTTCTGCTGTGGATACTGTCTTTGATAAACCAGGCGATCACTGCTGGTATGACGCCCTGTTGATTACTGAAAATGGAGATGCGCTTCGTACGGAAAAAGGTACCTTCGATGATAAGAGAGCTGCTGTATCTTTCAAAGGCATCGGAACATTGCCTGAGCAGCTCACGCTATACATCGGCGTTGATGAAGAGGGTGAATGGAACCAGGAGGATTTTATTAATAACGCAACAAAAATTGAGCTAACGCAAGTTGCGGATTGAGCGGACAGCAGCCCAATAGGGCTGCCGTTAAGTACAATAAGAAATGATGATCCGGTATTGTCGGCATAAAGATGCTTGGCGCACCAGTACCAGGTACGATCTGGCGGTCTTTCCCTGGCATTGCGATAGACAGATTTGGCGGATTATGATATATTTACGGGGTAATATAAGTTTGATGCATCCGCGTTAATTCGAATATTAATACAAATCAAATCGAATTCATATGAATCCTGATCTGTGAAGGACAAAAGAGGTGGATTGAAGGAAGGAGAAATTCCTGTGAAACTACGATTGATCAAAGCATCGAATCAGTACAGAAGTCAGATTACGGATATGCTGGATGAATGGAATGCATCCGGAGAGAAAATCATTCCGTACGCAATTCGCCGAACAGATTATCATGATTTTGATGATTACTGCGAGCATCTGGAAGTAAAGAACGAAAGCGGTAAACTGGCGCCTGATTCAACATATTTTTGTTTGGATATCGAGCGGAATATTGTTGTCGGAGCCGTTAATATCAGGCATTATCTGAATGAGTCGCTGCTTCTGAACGGCGGGCATATCGGAGACGGCGTTCGTCCATCAGAGCGAAGAAAGGGAATCGCCACGAAAATGATTGCGCTGGCTTTGGATGAATGCAGAAACCTTGGCATAGAAAAGGTCCTGATGGTTTGCGATAAAGAAAATATTGCTTCGGCAAAGAGTATACAAAACAATGGCGGAATTCTGGAAAACGAAATTGAGACAGAGGGCGTTATAGAGCAAAGATACTGGATTGATTTGCGCTGATTTTCATACGTGCGAAAAGGAGAACAAATGAAACAGATTATCACCATTCAGCACACACAGTCTGTTCACCATACAAATGGAATGGTGGGTTCATGGACGGATTGGGATCTTTCGGAACTGGGCGCTTTACAGGCTGAAAAGATCGGAAAGAATCTAAAAAAGCATCTGAATGGAAAGAAAACGGTTATGTATGCATCCGATCTTCTAAGGGCTAAGCATACGGCGGAAATCGTTTCTGAATATTTAGGAGTTACGCCAATTATTCGAAAAGAACTCAGGGAGCGGAATCTGGGAAAATGCGTCGGTAAATCCGTTCAGTGGCTTCGTGAGAATATGGAGGTACAGGAAAAAACCATTGATGACCGAATGTTTTCCGATGCGGAAAGCAGGCGTGACGAATGGAATCGATTAAAGCCGCTGTTTGATGAGATTATTAAGAGCGATGATGAGTGCATCATTGTTGTATCGCACGGCGACCTGTTGAGCGTCTGGAATGCAATGTTTCTCGGACTGAATGTGGAATCGCTGAACAGGTTCGAGCTTTACGGCTTGGCAGGCGGCGTCTCGATGATGTTTATAAATGACGAGGGCAAGCGGTTTATAAAGAAAATGAGCGATTTATCCTATATGGAAGGATAAATCGGTTTTTGCTGTGAAATGGAGATTGAAACAATGTCTGAACCCTATTACAAGCCATGTCCGGAGCTTGACGTGTGCAATGATCTGATAGAGAAATATTTTAATACCCGGCAGTATGAAAAATGCTTTGAAGGGCATTTGCGTCTGGCTGAAAAGGGATATCCGCTTGCGGAGTGTCAGGTGGGGTATTTCTATTTTGACGGGCTCGGTGTGGAAAAAGACCTCGAAAAAGCGGTTTACTGGACGCGAAGAAGCGCTGATCACGGCGACCGCGCCGGGCAGTATAATCTCGCGTGGTTCCATGAGGACGGTATCGGCGTTAAAAGAGACATGGAGCAGGCGGTTTTCTGGTATAAAAAGGCGGCGAAGCAGGATCATGACCTTGCCATTCAGAAATGCAGGGAGCTTGGAATTGATTTAAACGCGCCGCTCATTGACCGGGAAACCATACGAAAGGATCTGAAATGCAGAATTTATCCCATTGGCTATCTTGAAAGATACAAATTTACCGTGATATGCACGAATTTTGACGGCAAATGGATTCTTTCAAAGCACAAAAACAGAGATACATGGGAAACGCAGGGCGGGCACATTGAACCGGGCGAGACTCCGACGGACTGCGCCCGGCGCGAGCT
>JAZSFI010000457.1:0-3305 GCA_045532135.1 Clostridia bacterium
CGGTTGCGCTTGAGAACGGAAAAACGTGCGAAATTGTTTTCGATTATGCGCTCCTTCTCACCCAAAACAACGCGTTTTTGGGCGTAAGCGACGTGGACGCGCGCTTTTCGGGCTTTTATCCTTCCCTCCTCGTGTACGAAGACGGCGATTTCGCAACCAACGCCCTGACCCGCGCGGGAAAAAGCCACTATTCGGATGTATGCAGCTTTGAAATAAGCGTTGCCATACCCGCAGATTACGACATTGCGTGCGCGGCAAATGTTTCAGAAAACGTGTCCCGAAACTTCAAAACCGTTTCCTTTTCGATTGAAAACGCGCGCGAAGCAGCGTTTGTCATCAGCCGGAAGTTCCATTGCATATCGGATCAGACCGCGTCGGGCATTTCCGTTTCCGCCTTCGGGCAGGACAGAGGCGATCTTAGAAAAAGCGTGCGGTATGCGCGTTCGGCCATCGAGTATTTTGAAAAAACCATCGCGCCTTTCCCCCATCCTTCCTTTACGCTTTGCTTTTCGGATCTTTCCGGGCAAAATCTGCCCGCAAGCGGCATAACGCTCATGGCAAAGGGCGGTTTTGACGAAGCGGAAATTTTTAAGCAGGTTGCGCTTCAGTATTTTTCCGACCGCGTGCATCCGAATCCGGCGATGGAAGCGTGGCTCACGGACGGCCTCAGCGAATATATGGCGTATCTTTGCTATCGGAATCAGGAAGGACACGAAGAATTTTTGCATCTCATGCGCAAAAACGTGCTTCCCGCGCTTGAGATCACCATTCCCGGCGGCGTAACGCCCGCATCGGAAACTGCGCGGTTTCAGACGATTTCGGAATACAAAGCCGTTGTCTCCCTTCGCGGCGCAGCGGCGCTTCACGAAATCCAAACCGCGATGGGCGAAGAAGTATTTTTGACCTGCATAAGGCAGTATTATTCGGAAAATGCCTGTAAAACGCCCGTTTCAGACGATTTTGTCCGCGCTTTTGCGCATGCCACGGGCAGAAACTGGGCGGATGCGATCTATCACTGGCTTTTCACCATCGGCGATTACGCAGGCGAAAACCTGTACGAATACGATTAAAGGAAGGAATCATTCAACCATGCGCATCGAAAAAAGCATTTTCCCTTTGGAAATTCAAAGAATCATCGGCGAAAAAACCGTTGAATCCGACGATGTGGGCCGCTCCGGCGCGCTGGTCGCGTTTATCGGAGACGAACTGGTTTTAAAGCGCGCCGATCAGGGCAGGCTTAAAGACGCCTGCGCCTGCCAGTCGTTTTTTCACAAAAACGATCTTGCGCCCGAAGTCGTTTACTATGCTTCCCTCGACTCGGACTACCTCATCTCCCGCCGCGCCGAAGGAAAGAGCGCGATCGAAAAAGCGCACCTTGAAAACCCTGAGCGTCTGGCCGCCGCGCTGGGCGAATTTCTTTTGAAAATCCATTCGCTCGATCCAAACGCCTGCCCGGTCAAAAACCTGACGGAAAGCCTGTATCTGGAATTTGACAGGGCGATTTTGAGAAACGAAGGTTTTCATGCGCATATCACAGACTACACAAAAATCCGGTCCGCCGAAGAAATCATAAAAATTGCCGAAAACGCAAAAAAGCGCCTTAGAAACGACACCGTGCTTCACGGCGATTACTGCCTTCCGAACATCATGCTTTCGGATTTTAAGGGAAAACACGCAATCGATGTGGGCGAAGGCGGCGTGGGAGACAGGCATTTTGATCTTTTCTGGGGGCTGTGGTCGCTTTCCTACAACCTGAAAACCGACGCATACCGCGATGTTTTCCTCTCCGCCTACGGAAAAAACCGCGTTGAGGAAGACCTGATCCTCGCCTGCGGCTGCCTTTGCGCACCGATTTGAAACAAAAATATACGAGATTTTTTCAAATATATTGCACAAATTCGTTTTGTCTGCTTGATTTTGGATAAAATTCGTACTATAATGTAACATGTATAAAACCTACCAATATGGAAAGGTGTACTGTTATGCGTATTAAAAAAGTTCTGATATCCTGTCTTGCGCTCCTTTTGATTCTTTTGAACCTGTCCGCGCTGGCGGTGGATTGGGTCGCCGTGGTTACGAGCAAATCCAAGGTCTACGCGTCGGCAAACACTTCCTCAAAGGTCTTGGGCACGGTAAACAAAAACCAGCAGCTCTGGCTTCAGGAAACCAAAAACGGCTGGGCAAAGGTCATGCTGGACGGCAAAGTCGGCTACATGAACTCCAAATACGTCAAAAAGACCACCAAGACCGCCTATGTAAAGACGGCGGACGTCAAGGTGTACGCCAAGAACTCCACCTCCTCCAAGGTGCTCGGCACCTACGGTTACGGCGAGAAATTCACCGTTGAAGCCGTCAGCGGCAGCTGGACCCGCCTTGTAAATGGCAAAACCGTCGGTTTCTGCAAGTCCAGCGCCCTTACTTATACCAATCCCGCAGTCAAAAGCTACACCGTTTACACTCAGAAAGACGGCGTAAAGGCCTATCAGACGCCCTCCACATCCTCCAAAATGCTGGGCGCAGTCAAGGTCAACACCAAAATGACCTGCCTTGCCATCTACAACGATACCTGGTGCCGCGTAAAGTATAACGGTAAAATCGGCTTTATCAAAAAGAGCGAACTCGACACCAAAAAGTTCGACGGCGTTTCCACCGCCAAGATGGCGACCGGCAAGGTCTATGAGGCGGACTGGTGGACCAGCGGCATTCATTACCGCTTTGCGCGCGGCGAAACGGCCATCGTAACCGACGTAGCCACCGGCATTACCTGGCGCGTCTACCGCGGCGGCGGCACCAATCACGCCGACGTTCAGCCCTATACCGCAGCGGATACCGCCGCCATGAAGAAAGCCTGCGGCAGCAACTACGGCACGTGGGCGCGCCGCGCCATCTGGGTCACGGTGGACGGAAAGCGCTACGCCGCCAGCATGAACTGCATGCCCCACGGCGAAGGCTCGATCAAGAACAATGACTTCGACGGCCACTACTGCATCCACTTCACCAACAGCCGCACCCACGGCAGCAACAAGGTGGATCCCCAGCATCAGGCCGCCATCAAAAAGGCTCTGAGCGCCGGAAACAAATAACGCGCATATCAAAATCGCTGCCCGCTGCATTCCATCGGGCAGCTTTTGTTTTCCCATCTCAAAAAATTTTTCTTTCCCAAACAGAAAACAGACACACTTGCTTTTTTTGAGCAATCATGTATAATATAAATGGAGACTTACTACTTCAAATTAGGAGTGATATTATATGATTCAGGTTATTGCAGGACACAAAGGCAGCGGAAAAACCAAAAAGCTGATTGA
>JAZSFI010000444.1:0-3139 GCA_045532135.1 Clostridia bacterium
TCAATCACGACGCCGCTGTTGGTCTGCATAACATATCCTTCATTTCCTGCGTTTGAGCCGTGAGTCAGGAAGAAAATGACGGTTACGTCGTCTTCATCCGCTTGATTCGCAAGGCGCGAAAGGGCGTTTCGAATCGCGCCGGGCGTGGGAGAACCCGGGATTCGGGTGACTGCATAGGGGTTTCCGTCGATGGAGGAGCGGGAGAGGGCATCGGCAAAGCCCTTGGTGCCGTTGTTGGAGAAGGGGAGATATCCGTCCGAAGCGGGAACGGTAAACTGTCCCATGATGAGAGCGCGATAGGTGGTAGTGCCGAGCTTTTTAACTGTAACGGGGATGGTAAGCGTATGGACATAGTCGTCCCGCCCTGCGGTTACGGTGATTTCAGTCGTGCCGTTTGAAACGGCGGTTACTCTGCCGTCTTCCGAGACGGAAGCAATTTTTGAATCCTTCGATGTAAAATTTGGCTTGGCGTAGGACGCGCCGATGGGCAGAACGCGCGTTAAAAGATCAAAGCTTTCGCCGGGGAGAAGCTCGATTTTTTCAGCGTTTGCCGTAAGAGATGTGACCGGAACCTCCTGTACGTGAACGGTCATGGATATATTCAGACCGCTTCCGTCCAGCGCGGATGCGCTGATTACGGCGCTTCCGGCTTGCAGATACGTCATTTCGCCCGTCATGTAGGAAACGGAAACGACATCGGGCGCGCTTGAGTTCCATATAAAGCTTGCGGGCGTGGCGTCTCTCGGCTCTACCGTATAGGCGGGATAACCGCTTTCGCCGGCAAGCACGGTGATTTCTTCTTCATCCATTTTTGCCTGCGTCATTGGAACGGTGTTTACCGTGACGCGGCAGGAAGCGCTTACCCCGTCTTCGGTTTCCGCTGTAATGACCGCAGAACCGCCGGAAAGTGCGCGCACGAGACCGAGTTCATCGCAGGAAGCGACGGAAGCATTGCTGCTGGTCCAAGTAAGATGGGTTGCCGTAGCATTGCCCGGATAGAAGATTACGCCGAGCGGGAAGCTGTCTGAGACATTTAAGGTGATGGACGTGGCGTTGATAGTCATGCTTTTTACGACGATGGGATTTACAACGATGGTGCACGATGCACTTATGCCGCTGGAAGAAATGGCGTAGAGAGTGCATGTTCCTGCGGAAAGCGCCTTGACGGTAACGGTGTCGGACGAATCGATGAATACGATGTCCAGAATCTCCGGATGATCTGAATACCATGTGCCTGAGGTATATTTGTTGCTGACATCGGCCTTGGGCGTGATGGTCGCCGTGTTTCCGACGTTCAATGCGCCGTAGGTGTGGTTAATGGACAGCTTTTTGATCACGGGCTTGTCGGAAACCACATGCACCGTGAAGGAAATGGATTTTCCGTTGTGCGAAATGCCCGTTATCTGACAGGTTCCGTTGCTCTGGCCGGTGATGAGGCCTGTGTTTTTGTCTACCGATGCGACAAAAGCGTTGTTGCTTGACCATGTAAGGGCGGGATTTGTCGCATTTGAAGGCTTTACAAACACGAAATTGCCGATGGGATCGGCGGTCATGCCGGGATTTAAGTACAGATCGTCAAGCATGCCCGTGATGGAGGATACAGGCGTCTGAACGGTAATGGGGACGGCTTTTGAAAAACCGTTGACCGTGGATACGGTGATGACAGCGCTTCCCGGCTTGATCGCTGTGATCAGACCTGAATCCGAAACGGAAACAACCGATTCATCGGAGGATGTGAAGGTAAGCGTTTTGTTCTGAGCATTTTCGGGAAGAACCGAGATCTCCAATTGGAAATCTTCGCCGGCTTTTATAACGCCGGGAACAGACGCAAAGGAAATGTCCGTTACGCCCGGCTGGACGGTGAACGCATATTCGCCCGATGCGCCGCCCAGATCGTTGGCGGTTGCCAAAATGCGCGCCTCGCCTTCCTTTAAACAGGTGACAACACCGGTAAATGCGTCAACCGAGACAATGTCGGGCGTGAGAGAAACATAGGAGCAGGTGGGGTTGTCTGCATTTTCGGGGGTCGCGGCGGCCGAAAGGGTAAAGCGCATGCCGCTTAAAAAGGCGTCGGGCATTTCGGTAGGCGCAATTTCAAAGGAGGAGACCGGGATTTCGACGCGGATTTCGCGTGCGCTCATTACATCGCTCGAGGTTGCAAACACGACAACCGTGCCTCTTTTTTTGCCGGTTAAAAGGCCGCTTTCGGTGATTTCGGCAATCTGATCGTCGTCCACGGACCATGTGACGTTTTTATATGTTGCATTTTCCGGATAAACGACCGCGGTCATCTGCAGCGTTTGATTTTCAAGCACATATGTCCGTTCGCTTTCAATGGAAACACTGCTTGTGGGAACGATGACTTCAACAGGCACATCGGTATATACCGTGCCTTCGTCCGTTTCCGCTTTTAATGTGACAGTGTATTTTCCAAGGCTTTTTGCGGTCACTGTGGTTCCGGACACAGTCAGTCCTTCAGAATCGGCGGACAGAGTGACCGTACGCGTTTCATCGGATGAAATCAGGTTTACGCTTTCGCCGACGGCGAGATAGAATATGTCGTTTATGGTTTTTATGCGTTCGGCAATAATAATCGGCGCATCCATCGTACAGACTGTGGTTTCAAATGGGCTTTCAATGACCGCAGAAACCGTGTATTCGCCCCCGTCTGTAAATCTGTGAAAGAGCGTTTTTTCCTTGGAAGGCTCGCTTTTAAAAACAATGGTTCCGTTTTTTTCAATTTCGAAGTGAACCATAGCTTCATGAGCGCATTCAAAATCGGCGGTGAAGGAAACGCTGCGATCGGGCGATGCCCAAAGGGGGCCTGAAACGGAGGCGTTTTTTATGTCCACCGAATGGAAGGAAGCATTTTTTTCAAGGGCATAGGTTTCGGCAAAGGAGCCGGAAAAACCGTAGATATCAAGCGCTTCGGGATCTGAAAACGCATCGGGCGCGATGGATGTGCAGCTGTCCGGGATGAAAATTCCATTGGACAGATCCACGCCGGAAAACGCCTCGGATTCGATTTGCGTGATAAAGGGAGGCAAACGAAACAGTCCCTCGGCAGCCAAAGCGTATTCGGGGGACAGGAAAACAGCAATCATCAGAAGAAGTCGGAGGCCAAGCGGTCTTAGGAAGA
>JAZSFI010000107.1:0-1515 GCA_045532135.1 Clostridia bacterium
CGCCGGTGTTGATGACTTCGCCGTTATACAACGCTTCAAATTTTTCATGAAGCTGAGCTTCCTCGGCAAAAGCTTTCATGGCGGAAAGAATTTCGTCGTTGACTGCGCGTGCTCCGTAGTTAAAATCCATATCTGCACCCATGGGAGCGGTATATTTCTTTACGCGCTCGGCGCCTGCTTCGCCCATCATGGCGCATGCAAGGTTCACCTTTTTAAGGGATGCAAGCTTTTCAAAAGACGCAAGCGTGTCCAGATTTTTCCAGTTGATCATGATCTGTTTCCTCCTTAAGCGGCAAACGCCGCCTTATATCATGCATAAATTATACTACCAATCAGGGAATATGGCAAGGAAATCTTCATTCCTCCCGAAGTCCCAGTTCTTCCAAAGTCGGCTGATTTTCGCTCTTCCTGTATACACGCCCATCGCGCGACCGATCCAGAAATCCATAATCAAACATTTTGCGCCTGAGCGTCGCGGGATCTGAAAACGTGTGCCAGCTGTTTAAAAGCGCATTGACTTCCTTTTCAGAATATTCTTTTCCCGTTTCAAATTTTTGAGCCAGATACAAAAGCGCATAAATCTTCATCTTGCGTTTGGCGGGAAAAGCCTTTAAGAGCTTATCTTCATCCAGAAAGTTTTTGAGAATCAACGTAAGATCCATCGTTTTCTCCTTTTTCCTGCAGAGCAACGGATTCTCCGCCTTTGCAAATCAGCTCAATAGCTCCGTTCCTTATCCTGTACGACTCACCGTAAAGCGTAGTCTTTTTATCTTCAATCAGAAGATAACTTCCATCGTTCAGGGCGATGATTTCGTGATGGAAGCTGTCCTTAAAGGCGATGTCTTCAACAATGCGAAGTCCGTCCAGAAAAACGCCTTGAAGACTCTGAAAATGCGGAAGAATGTTTATGTCCGTAATTCCGAGGCCGGAAATCCATCTTTCAAACGCGGGATCGATTGCTTCGCCTTCCTCTTCAGGCGCGGCGTAGACAATATCCGCGCAGTTCATGCTTCCGGCGCTCCACGCGATAACAATGCCCTTGTAGCTTGAAAGACGCTGTTTCAATTTTAGCGCATGCAAAAATGCATTCTGCGTGGGCACATGCCCGCCGATCAGGATCAGGACGTCGGTTGTATCCAAACGCTCAATCGCTTCCGGGTTTCTGCCGTCGCACATGGAGACATCCGAAAGCGTCAGCCCGCTCATAGGAAAGGATTCGCGAAGGCAATTCAGTATGCCGTCGTTTCTTTCATGGTCGTTCGGGTCGGCACAGACAAAAAGCACATTGGCATGGTCGGGCCAGATGGCTTTCAGATTTTCATTCAGATCGTTTTCTTGTATCAAATTGGAAGGAAATCTCATTCCTTCGACCTTGACAGACCCGCCCAGCGAACTTGCGAGCAATGCTTTCATAAGATCCTCTCCCGGAGAACGCATTCATTGATAATTATTATATCAAACACGGATGTGCGTTTCAAGAATAAGAAACAGGACCAAAGGGAAAAAGAAAAAGCT
>JAZSFI010000503.1:0-2316 GCA_045532135.1 Clostridia bacterium
ATGCTGTTCAAAGATGATTCGCGCCCGGTTAAATGGGCGCTTACCGGCATTGAGAGCTTCCTGATTCGGGAATATCTGAAACGGGCAAGATAAGCAAAGAGGCTGTTGCAGAAATAATCTCAGCGACAGCCCCCAAAATGATTTTTCCGGCGATTCGTAGGGCGTGGGCTTGCTCCCGCCGGAAAAAACGCATGTATCAGCGGCGGGTTAGAGCCCCCGCCCTACCGATATATGCAAATCCAAATAAAAATGCATTATGCAGAAATCCTATAAAGGGGCTAAAGCAGATCATTCATCATCTGCTTTAGCCCCTTTTTATAATGCCTGCGGAACGAAAACCATACCCTGCAGTAAAGGAAAGCTTTTTTCAAAATCCAACGTCTTACCCATCCCGTAGGGGATGCGTTTCGCCTCCCGCAGCCGTCTGATACCAGTTATTGCTGATGCCTAAGCAAAAGAGAATCCTTTATAACGCTTTAAAAGCATTGGACGTGGCTTCGTCCTCGTACTGGCGGGTATAGAGGTTGAAATAGTGCCCGCGGGCTTTGAGCAGCTCGTCGTGGCGGCCGCGCTCGATGATCTTTCCGTCGCGAACAACCAAAATAAGGTCGGCGTTTTTGACAGTCGACAGGCGGTGCGCGATGACCAGAGACGTTCTTCCTTTGATGATCGTTTCGATCGCAGACTGAATTTTCTGCTCGGTCAGCGTATCGACCGATGCGGTAGCCTCGTCCAGAACCAGAATGCGCGGATCGGCCAGAATTGCGCGCGCGAAGGAAATCAGCTGTTTTTCGCCGGTAGAGAGCATGTCTCCGCCCTCGCCGACGTCGCTGTCCAAGCCCTTTTCCATCTTGTTTACAACTTCTTCTGCCGAAACCAATTTGAGCGCGCGCTCGATTTGCTCTTCGGTGGCGTTCGGATTTCCGTACAGCAGGTTTTCGCGAACAGTGCCCGAGAACAGATGCGGCGTCTGGAGCACGTAACCGATGGCGGAATGGAGCCACAGCTGGCTTCTTTCACGCGCGTCGCGGCCGTCGATCAAAACCTGACCCTTCGTGGGCTCAAAAAAGCGGCACACAAGGTTGACAAGCGTCGGTTTGCCCGCGCCGGTTTCGCCAACGATGGCGATGTTGGATCCGAAAGGAATTTTCAGATTGAAGTTTTCATGCACGTATTCGTCGCCGTCGGGATACATGAAATCGACGTCCTTGAACTCGATATCGCCCTTGATTTCTTCCCAGTTTTCCTTTTTGGGATTAAAGCTGTCGCCGTATTTTTCAATGACTTCCTCTGTGTCCGTTACGTCGGACTTGGTTTCCATCAGGCGCGAAAAGCGCTCGATGTTGACCTGCGTGGTGATGAGATCGGAAATGGCGTCGATGATCCAGCGAACGGGCTCCATCATACCCTGCGCATAGGACATGAACATCGAAAACGTGCCGACTTCGCTTTGGGCGATATAGCCGCCCCGCCAAAGAACGATGGCGAGCGCAAGAGACGAAGCCATGTTGAGGGTCGCGGAGAACATGCCGCGAAGATGCGCCACGCGAACGGACTTTTTGCGCATTGCGCCGGTATCGGACACGAAATCCTTTACCATCTTGTCTTCAATAACGAGCGTTTTGATGGTTTTTGCGCCGGTGATGCCCTCATTGAAATCGCTGGTGATTTTGCTGTTTAATTCGCGGACTTCGCGGTTTACGCGGATGAGCTTGGTCTGGAAGATGGAAAACAGAACGACGATCAGCGGCAGAATCGCAATAACCAGAATGGCAAGCTTAAAATTGACAATCAGCATGATGACAACCGCGCCCACAAGGTAGGAAAGATGCCACACGCTGTCCATCAGCGACCATGAAACGAGCGAACCGATGCGCGATGTATCGGAAATGACGCGCGCATGAATATAGCCGACGGAGTTCTGGTTGAAATAGGAAAACGACAGCGTCTGCAGATGGCTGAACGCCGCGTTTCGAAGGTCGCGGTTCACGCGTACTTCGGTGGACATGGCATGCTTGCAGGAGGTATAATTGAGAAAACCGGTCAGGCCAATGATGATTAAATAGAGAATGATGAAAAGTGGAAGCGTGTCCAGCGTGCCCTCTCCGATAAAGTGGTTGAGCGCATATCTTTGAAATTGCGGAACCAGCAAATCAACGCCCGTGGACATCAGACCGCAGGCGACCATGGCGAACATGACCGCACGGTATTTTTTCATGTAAGGAATGATTTTTCCGATGCCGAAAAATTTCAGCGAACGCTTTTCTTCTTTTCTTTCCATTACGCGTCCACCTCCTCTTTGGACAGGGACTGGAT
>JAZSFI010000054.1:0-13415 GCA_045532135.1 Clostridia bacterium
ATCTTTGGAAGGTATGACGCGGTAAACGCAAAGCGCGCGGTATTGTGGCTGTCTTCGTATCTGCTGCTTGCCGCATGTCCTTATGTTGTGATGCTGGCGGGTTATCTTGCAAAGCCGATCGAGGACAAAATCAACCGTTCCTTCTTCGTAAAGGCTCAGACGAAGCTGAATTCCCTTAAAAATATGAAGAAAATCGGCATTACCGGCAGCTATGGAAAAACCTCCACCAAATACTGCCTTGCCGCGATTCTTTCCGAAAAATACAAGGTTTTCTATCCTAAGGCGTCCATCAATACGCCGATGGGGCTTTCCAAGGTCATCAATGAAGAATTGACGGACGACTGCGATGTGTTTATCGCCGAAATGGGCGCAAGACATGTGGGCGACATCAAGGAACTGGTGGAGCTTGTTCATCCCGAATACGGCATGATTACATCCGTGGGTCCTCAGCACCTTGAAACCTTCAAAACCGTCGAAAATGTTGCAAACACAAAGTTTGAGCTGATCGAGGGCCTTCCCAAGACGGGAAAAGCGTTCTTTGCCGCCGACAATGCTGAGGTCGACAAGCTTTATGAACGCACGAAAATCAAAAAATTCCGCGCAGGCTTTTCCGACGGCTATCTCGATATGCACGCCGAGGACATTGAGGTCGGCGCTTTCGGAAGCCGATTTACGCTGATTGAGGCGGATGGAAACAGCATACGCGTGGAAACCAAGCTTTTGGGCCGCCACAACATTTCAAATATCGTCCTTTGCTGTCAGGTTGCCCGTGAAATCGGCATGACGCTTCCCGAAATCGCCGAGGGCGTCAAGCGCATTAAGCCCGTAAAGCATCGCCTGCAGCTCATAAACGGCGCGATGAACGTCATTGACGATGCGTTCAACTCGAACCCCGTGGGTGCGAAGGAAGCGCTGAATGTGCTTCATTCTTTCCCGGGCAGACATCTCATTATCACACCAGGCTTTGTCGAGATGGGTGAAAATGAAGATAAATTCAACTATGAACTGGGTACGCATATCGCCGAAACCTGCGACGCGGCCATTCTGGTCGGTCCCAGGCATACTTCGCCCATCCGTCAGGGCATGCTCGACCGCGGCTTTGACGAAAAGAAGATTCTGGTTGTGAATACGCTTGATGAAGCCGCAAAGAACATTCCCGTGTTCGCGCAGAACGGCGACGCTGTGCTGTTTGAAAACGATCTTCCCGACAATTACACCGAAAAATAGAAAGGAAGAAGCCTTTTATGAAACTGAGACTGGCCGTTGTATACGGAAGCCGTACCTGTGAGCATGATGTTTCCATCATTTCCGCCCTGCAGGCCGCGCAGAACGCAGACAGAAACGAATACGACGTATTGTACGTCTACATCGATAAAAACGGCGAATGGTACACCGGCGAGCGCCTGGCCGACATCGCCTTCTACCGCAATTTTGACCCCCGCGCGGTTGTTCGCGTTCTGCCCATGGGCGCAAACGGAAAGTTGCGCCTGATGCAGCATCCGGACGACAAGCTTTTTCCCATCGGAAGACTGCGCCAGATCGCGGAGGCCGATGTGGTTATGCCCGTTATGCACGGCATGAACGGCGAGGACGGCACGCTTCAGGGTATGCTGGAACTGTGGGGCGTTCCCTATACGTCCGCAGGCGTTCTGGGTTCCTCCCTCGGCATGGACAAAATTGCCATGAAGCGCATGTTCAAAGCCGTCGGTCTTCCCGTGCTCAGCGACACCACCGTTGACCGCGCCGAGTGGAAAAAGGACAGAAACGCCGTTATCAAGCGCGTGATGAGCGTTCTTCCTTTCCCTGTATACGTAAAGCCCGCCAACCTCGGCTCTTCCATCGGCATCAACAAAGCCGATGACGAAGTGAGTCTTGAAAACGCCATCGACATCGCCGTGTCCTACGACAGACGCGTGCTTATTGAAAAGGGCGTTTCCGATCTTATGGAAATCAACTGCTCCGTTCTGGGCTATGCAGGCGAAGCGACCGCTTCTGTTACCGAAATGCCCGTCAGATGGACGGAATTCCTCTCCTTTGAAGAAAAATACCTGCGCGGCGCAAAAGGCGGAAGCAAAGGCGGCAGCAAGGGCATGACGAGCCTTGACCGCCAGATGCCTGCCCCCATTTCGGAAGAAATGACCAAAAAGGTGGAAAACCTCGCCATCAGCGCATTCAACGCGCTTGACTGCAAGGGCGTATGCCGCATTGATTTTCTGGTCGATAAAACCACCAATGAAATCTACATCGGCGAAATCAACACCATTCCCGGCTCCCTTTCCTTCTATCTCTGGGAAGCCAAAGGCGTGAAGTTCTCCGAGCTCATTGACAAAATGGTCGAATACGCGCTTCTTGCCAACGCAGAAAGAAACGAAAACGTCTTCTCCTACTCCTCCAGCATCTTAAACGGCGCCGCCGGAGCCAAGGGAACCAAGGGCGTTAAAGGGACAAAGTTCTAAAAAACGAGCATAAAAGGAACTGTCGCATTAAGAAAAAACGCAAAAAGCATCAATGCGGGACGGAAAACCCGTCCCCTACAGGAAGAAATCAGCTTCTTCGTTATGTAGGGGACGGGTTTTCCGTCCCGAAATCTTTGGTTATTTCATTAAGATACACAAAAACCGGAGTTAGAATGTACTTTGAGACAGTTCCTTTTTCTTACAATAATCCCTTCACCATGCCCAGATCCGCACCTGCTTTCAGGCACAGATAGGTCATGGCGGCGTCGAACCTTGCGTCGTGCTGCGTGCCGCCGCCGCCGAACCATTCGGCGGATTTTTCTTCGATGAGCGTATCTTCAATCGAGAAATATTCCTTCAGCTCGATGAGCTTGGGCGGTTTTGGGCGATAGGTCTGAAATTTTCGTTTCATCATCATGTTGCCCGTGAAATAGTTCATCGTGCAGAAGGGTTTTGCCTTGGGAAATTCAAGCGCGCACCTTTCAAATTCGGCCTTCAGAAAGCGGATGTCAAAGGCGACATTGTGTCCGACGATGAAATCGGCTTTCGAAAAATCCGCGTGGATTTCGGATGCTCTGTCCGAAAAGGTTTTGCCTTCCGACAATTCTTCCAGCATTTCCATGCTGAAGCCGTGAACGCCCTGACTTCTTTCGTCCATATCCTCTACGGTGAAAAACATGTTTTTGCCCACAATTCCGTCGTTTTCAACCATGAGATAGGCAAGCTGGCAGATCTGACCGGGCTTTAAAGCGGTGGTTTCCGTATCAAAGACAATGATCTTCACGCTTTGCGAACCGCCTTTTCGATGCGCTCAAGCGCGGTCAAGATGTTTTTGTGTGTGGTTGCAAAATTGAGACGCATGTGTCCCTCGCCGCCGGTTCCGAAAAACGTGCCGTTGGTGGGAATGATGCCGCACTTGTGGATAAAGAAATCTTTAAGCTCATCGTCAGTCAGGTTAAGTCCGCGGCAGTCGAGCCACATAAGATAGGTGCCTTCGGGCGCGTGGGCGCGGATGCCGTCGATTTTTTCGATGCCTTCCATCAGAATGTCGCGGCTGTCGGAAAGGTATTCGTTAAGCGCGTTGAGCCATTCATTGCCCGTTTCGTAGGCGGCGCGGGTAGCAAGGCGGCCGAAGAGGTTTACTTCCGCCATGGCGCTGTTCATGGATGCGGCGATCTTATTTCTGATCTCCTCATTCGGACAGAGGATCGTGGAATGGCGGATGGCGGCAAGGTTGAACGTCTTGGTTGCGGAAATGAACACGACTGCGTTTTCGCTGCCGGGGATGCTTAAAATGGAATGATGGGTTGCGCCGCGAAGCTCGAAATCGGCGTGGATTTCATCGGCGATTAAGAGAACGCCGTAGCGGTTTGCAAGCTTTACCAGACTTTCGAGCTCTTCTTTTTTCCATACGCGGCCGACGGGGTTGTGGGGCGAGCAAAGAATCATGGCTTCCGCGCCGGATTTGAAGATTTCTTCAAGGCCGTTCAAGTCCATTTCCCAGCCGTTTTCGCCTTCGATCAGGCGGTTTTCGATGAGGGTCATGCCGGCTTTATTGACCATTCCCGAGAAGGGACCGTAGACCGGAGGCTGGATGACAACGCGCGCGGTCTTGTCAAATTTCGCGTTCAGAACATGATAGATGCTGTCTACAACGCCGGGGCTAAAGAGCACCCATTCGGGCTCGATGTGCGTATTGTGTCGGTTTTTCATCCAGTTTACGACGGCCTCTTTATCGCGCGGGCTTTCCTGGGCATAACCGAAAACGCCGTGCTGAGCGCGCTTGACGAGCGCATCGATGATGCCGTCGGCTGTTTTGAAGTCCATATCGGCTACCCACATGGGAAGGGCTTCGCTGTTTCCGAAGGAAGCGCGGCCATCCCACTTGATGCATTCAGTGTTTACGCGATTGACGCTCTCGTGAAACTGCATGTACAAATTCATATCCATTGTGTTTTACCCCTTTACGTATGAAAGGCAGAGCGCGTGTAAAACGCGCTCTGCCAAACTTCTTCTGTAATTAGCCGATGATGAAGGGCTTGATCTCTTCCATCAGATCGTCACAGTTGTCATCGTACACTTCCAGCGTGATGGGCTTGGAAAGGTCGAGAGAGAAGATTCCCAGAATGGACTTGCCATCCACAACATGACGACCGACGCGCAGGTCGATATCATAGGGGTGACGGCTGGCGATGTTTACAAACTGCTTGACATTCTCAGCCAGGCTGAGCTTTATATTAACGGCTCTCATGATTTGGTCTCCCTTACTGATTCGCGCACGCGGCGCATTAATTCCGTTATCTATATTACATGGTGAATTTTAAAGTTGCAAGCGGAATACAGGAATTTATAAATCATTTAACGTTCTGCGCGCAAAATCGCTCATCTGCACGACAATTCCGTATAAATTCACGTGAATTTTGATGAAGTTTTCGTTTTATAAACTGCTGTCGCTTGATTTATTACATTGTTTATCATATGATTATACTGGAAATGTGTGCAAAGGAGAAAAAAGGCATGCGAATTGTGGTTTTAGACGGCTTTACCGCCAATCCCGGCGATGTAAGCTGGGACGAAATCGAGCGCTTGGGCGACGTTTCCGTTTACGAAAGAACATCTGAGAAAGACATCGTTTTGCGCGCAAAGGGTGCGGACGCGATTCTTTTAAATAAATGCCCGATGACCAAGGAAACCATGATTGAGCTTAGAAACCTGAAATACATCGGCGTACTGGCCACGGGCTACAATGTGGTGGATACGGCGTATGCCAAACAGGCCGGAATCGTTGTGACCAACATTCCCGCCTATTCGACCGCTTCCGTTGCGCAGCATGTGTTTGCTCTGATGCTTGAAATGGCCGCGCATGTGGGCGCGCACAGCGAAAGGTGCTTGTCCGGCGCATGGGAGAAGGCAAAGGATTTTTGTTTCTGGGATTATCCGCTGACGGAAATCAGCGGTAAAACCCTTGGCATTATCGGAAACGGCGCGATCGGACAGGCGGTCGGGCGCATTGCAAACGCTTTCGAAATGAATGTGATTGCCTATTCGCCGTCAAAGAATCCGCCCGAAATCCTTGAGAAAATATATCGGGAATCCGACGTCATTTCGCTCAACTGTCCGCTCAGGGACGATAACCGGGAAATGATATCGGCCGCTTCCATTTCGAAAATGAAAAAAGGCGTTTGGATCATAAACACCGCGCGCGGCGGGCTTGTCAATGAACAGGACGTTAAGGATGCGCTTGTTTCGGGACGCATTGGCGCTTTTGCTGCGGACGTCGTTTCTTCAGAACCCATTAAAAGCGACAACCCGCTCCTGACTGCCCCCAATGTCATTTTGACGCCGCACATTGCGTGGGCGCCGCTGGAGGCACGAAAGCGGCTTGTAAAAATTGCTGCCGACAATCTCAGAAACTTCATGGCGGGAACAATTACCAACTGCGTAAACGTCTAAAAAAGGAGCGGATTATGGAAAAGATTAAGTCTTCCGCGTGGTTCGGGCCTTTGATGGTTGCGCTGGGCGCGGCTGCGTGGAGTTTTTCGGGCGTTCTTTCACAAGGGCTTATGTGGAACGGTTTTACCAAAACCGGCGTTCGCGGCATCGTGGCGTCTCTGATTTTTGCCGCCTTCAGAAAGACGTTCAAGGTTAAATTCACCTTTGGTCTCGTATTGGGCGCGCTGGGCGTTGCGCTTACAAGCCTTCTATACATGTCTGCAACTTTATATACTTCGGCTTCCAACGCGATTGTGCTTCAGTATTCGATGCCGGCGTATGTCATCCTTTTAAACTTCCTCGTTTTCCGTCAAAAGCCTTTGAAGCGCGACATTGTTACGGTTTTATTTGTCATGCTGGGCGTTGCGCTGTGCTGCATAGAGGGTTTAAGCGGCGGCAAGGGATCGATGTTTGGAAACGCGATTGCGCTATTGAGCGGACTGACCTTTGCAGTCGTGTTTTTTGCGTCGCGCCTTCCGGGATGCGATTCGGTTTCGTATTCCTATCTCGGAAATGTTTTTTCCATTGTGCTTGCCGTCTCGCTCTTTTTTGACCCGAACGTGCATTTTGTGCCCACCGAAACCTATACGGCAGCCATGATCGCGCTGGATTTCACAAAGGCGATTCTGCTTGGCGTATCTCTGGGACTTGGATATTTGTTTTTTTCCATCGGTATTCAGCGCACAAGCAGCGTAAGCGCTGCGATTATCACCAATCTGGAGCCGGTTTTGAATCCTGTCTGGGTGTTTGTTTTTATGGGCGTGTTTCCGGGCGTATTCGGAATTGCCGGCGCGCTGATCGTGCTTGTCACGGTAACCATGCATTCAATCATTCGTCCCCGGACAGAATAAGTTTGTATTTTTTCGGAGGTTTTGAATGGAGGACCTTTTTTCCATGGGCGCAAAAAAGCTTGCGCCTTTGGCCGACCGCATGCGTCCCAGAACGCTTGATGAGTTCATGGGACAAAAGCAGATTGTGGGCGAGGGAAAGCTGTTAAGGCGCGCGATTGAAGCGGACAGGCTCACAAGCTCCATTTTCTGGGGCCCGCCCGGAACGGGAAAAACTACGCTTGCTTCCATTGTTGCGGAAACCACAAACGCAGCGTTTGAAAAAATGAACGCGGTTACAAGCGGTGTAAGCGATGTGCGCGAAGTGCTCGCGCGCGCGGAAAACCGCTTAAAGCTCCACGGACAGACGACGTATCTTTTGCTGGATGAATGCCATCGCTGGAGCAAGGCGCAGTCCGATTCCATTTTGCCTGCCATCGAAAAGGGTGTAATCCGCTTTATCGGCTCCACCACCGAAAATCCGATGATCGCAATGACGCCCGCGATTGTCAGCCGCTGCCGTCTTTTCAGGTTTGAACCGCTTTCGCAGGCGGATGTGATCGAAGCCATTCATCGCGCCGTCCGGGATGAGGAGCGCGGCTACGGGCTTTCGTATGTTTCAATCGACGAGGAAGCTGCAATCAGGATCGCGCAGGCGGCCAGCGGAGATGTGAGGAGCGCTTTGAACGCGCTTGAAATCGCCGTTTTGTCAACGCCCGTCAACCGCAAAGGCGAGATTCACATTACGCCTGAAATTGCGGACGATTCTATCCAGACCCCTGCGCTTCGCATGGACGAAAGCCTGTTTTACGACATGCTGTCGGCGTTTTGCAAATCCCTTCGCGGTTCGGATTCCGATGCGGCGCTTGCGTGGTTTGCTCGATTGGATCATGCGGGCGTGGATCCGCGCATCATCGTTCGAAGAATCATCGCACACGCCAGCGAGGACGTGGGCATGGCCAATCCCAACGCCATGCTGGCTGCGGCCGCCGCCTGGCAATCCTTAAACGCCATCGGTATGCCCGAAGCGCGTCTTCCGATCGCGCAGGCGGTCATCACTGTTTGCGAAAGCCCGAAATCGAATTCCGTTGTCACGGCGATTGAGCGCGCGTGGGCGGACGCGGAAAAGGGCGAATATGAAAACGTGCCCCTGCATTTAAGAGATACGCACTATAAAGGCGCGGACAAACTCGGAAGCGGGGAAGGATATCTGTATCCGCATGAGTTTTCGGGGCATTACATCCACCAGAATTATGCGCCTGTCGAGGCGGACGGCCTGCCCTATTATGAGCCGAGCGATCAGGGCTATGAAAATGAAATCCGCGCCCTTCGCGTAAAGCGCGAAGCGGACGCGTGCAGAAACGACGAAACGATCCATCGCACAAACAAGGGAGCAAAAAATGACCAAAACGAAGTCCGGTAAAAGCAAAAATATCCATAGTACCGATCGAAAGAAGCAGCTGAAAAAAGCGCCCGGCAGAGCGCGCGTGCACAAAAGAAACGCTGCGCGCAAAAATGTCCGGCAGAACAAAAAGCGCGCGCCGCATTGCTGGTGGGCGCTTCCGGTCGCATGTTTGATGCTGATCGTTCTTTTGTTTGCCTCCGTCTTTGCCATTCATGAACTGGGCGAATACCGGCGTTTTCAGGCGATGCGAAACGCGGTGGAGGCGGGCGGCTATTATTCCGGCATTGTTGTGGAAGGCTATTCCCTGGCGGGCGTGACGAAAGAACGCGCGAAGGAATACTGGACCGAAAGCATCGAATCTCCGCTTGAAAACCGCATGATTACCCTCACCTTCGCGGGCAAAACATGGAGCAAAACCGCCGGGGATCTGGGCTATCAGAGCAATTATGAAGAAGTTCTCAATCAGGCGTGGGCGATTGGACGCACAGGAACGCTGGAGGAGCGCTATCGCTCCATCTCTCAGCTGAATACGGTCAACGAAAGATTTGAAGTCAGGCGAACGCTGTTTGATACAACCTTTCTCAAGAAATGGACCGACGACATCGCTTCGTCGCTGTCTTCCTCGAGCAAACACGCCAAGGTCACGGGTTTTGACATGAAAACCAAAACCTTTACGCTCTCATCTTCCGCATCCGGAACCTATGTGGACAAGGATGCGCTTTATAAAAACGCGCTTAATGTTCTTCAAAGCGGCGGCGGTGTGATTGAAGTGAATGTGGAAACAGTGGAGCCGACCGTCACGGAAAACGACTTTCAGAGCAAATTCGGCCTGATTACGACAGCTGTAACCAATGCTTCCAGTTCTACCAAAAACAGGCTCATCAATCTGGAACTTGCCTGCGCTGCCATCAACGGCTACTGCGTGGAGCCCGGCGCGACATTTTCCTTCAACGAGGTCGTAGGCCAGAGAACCTCAAAGCGCGGCTACAAAAAAGCGACGGTGTATCAGTCCGGCGAAATCGCCGAAGACATCGGCGGCGGCGTATGTCAGGTTTCGACGACCCTTTGGAACGCTGCGATGAAGGCCAACTGTGAGATCGTCGAATGGCACGAGCATTCCCGCCCCGTAAGCTATGTGGACAGAGGCAAGGATGCGACCGTCAGTTGGGGAAGTCAGGATATGAAGTTTAAAAACACTTCGTCCTATCCGATGTATCTGGTCGCCTATGTCAGTGAAAACAAGCGCGTGTACTGCGAAATCTACGGCGAACTTTTCCCGGACGGCAAATATATTACCATCGAAGCAAAAACTACCCAGCGCATCGATCCGGGCGAGCCGGAATATATCTACAATCCGCTTCTTGCGCCGGGCGAGCTTGTGACGATCACGGAGCCCAGAAACGGCTACCGCGCGAAGGCCTATCGCGTATACTGGAACGCCGACGGAACCGAGATCAAGCGCGATCTTCTGGTCGAGGCTTACTACAGACCCGCGCGGGGCACGGTGGAATACGGAGAATAAACGCATGAGTTTTGAAAAAATCGCGCTGCTTCATGCGGAAAAATATCCGCTTATGCAAGCGCAGGATTTTGTGAAGCTGGCATATCAGAGCGCGTTCGGCTGCGGACACATGGTTTCAGGTTTTGAAAATGCGCTTTTGAGGGTGCAGGCAGAGCGGAAAAACGGCGGGCAGAACGTGTGCGCCGAGGCAATCGGAAACGGATATGTGCGGCTGTATCTTTCAAGCGGCGAATATCCTTTGTCGAGCGAAACGGTTTCCCGAATGTTTCTTTTGAGCGCACAGGCGGTTTCTGAAAACAGGGATCTTTTCTTCTCGTTTTCGAAAACGCTTAAAGCCTTATCCAGAGAAGGCAGGATCGCCCCCTCGGAAAGTGAAATCATCAAGGCGCTTTGCGCTTTTGAATCGGGCGATTTTTCGCCCGTAAGCCATACGGAAACTTATCGCGCAGCCTATCAGCCGGCGTATCGCGTGGTCAGGGAGGAATACGCAAGTTTGCTTCCGCTGATTTCTGCGCTGGATACGCTTAAACATCGAAAAGACGGCGCGGTTGTCTGCATCGACGGCATGTGCGCAAGCGGAAAAACCACGCTTGCAAAGCGCTTGGGCGATGTACTGAACGCACCTGTGTATCATATGGACGACTTTTTCCTGCCGCCTGTCAAGCGCACGGAAAAGCGCCTTTTGGAAGCCGGCGGAAACGTGGACTACGAGCGGTTCAGAACGGATGTGCTTGATCCGCTGCTTTTAAAAAAACCGTTTTCCTTTAGACCCTTTGACTGCTCAAGGATGGATTATGCGGCTTCTGTCATGTGCGCTCCTTCCGCGCTGTCCATTGTCGAAGGCTCTTATGCCTGTCATCCGGCGCTGGCAGACGGATATGACCTTAAAATCTTTTTATCCGTCGGCTCCGATACGCAGATTGAAAGAATTCGCAAGCGAAACGGAGAAAAGATGCTTGAAAGATTCATACGCGAGTGGATTCCCATGGAAAACCGCTATTTTGAAGCTTTTGCGATTCAGGAAAAGGCGGACTATGTCTTCCATACGAAATAAAAAATACGAACGAACGCAATCCAAGCGTTCGTTCGTATTTTTTTATTCTCAGACGTTTTCGCCGTTTTTATATTTCTCGATCAGGTTCTTGATTCTGTTGAGCGGACTGATCAGAGCGTCGAGGGAGTGGTCGTGGTTTAAGGTTGCGACGATGTAGGCCATGTATTTGCTCATGTCTACCTCGATGAACCACGGGGCGTTTTTCACATCGGGATTCAGATAATTGAGGTTTGTTCCCAGAACGCCGGCCAGCTGACCGGAGGCGTAGGCCTCGTCGAAAGCGGCGGTGCCGTTGGTGAAGAAGCAGAAGGTTGCGGCAACGTAGATGCGGCGGGCGTTTCTGCGTTTTAATTCTCTTAAAAGATCCAGAACGCTGTCGCCGGTGGAGATGATGTCGTCAGCAACGATGATGTCCTTGCCTTCAACGGAGTCGCCCATATATTCGTGAGCAATGATCTTGTTTCTGCCGTCTACGACTTTGGAATAGTCGCGACGCTTGTAGAACATGCCAAGATCCAGACCCAGAACGGTGGAATAATAGATGTTTCTGGTGATCGCGCCTTCATCGGGGGAAACGATCATCATGTGCTGCTTGTCGATTTCAAGATCCTTTACCTTGCGGCACAGGCTCTTCATCATCTGATAGGTGGGAACGAAGTTTTCAAAACCGGTCAGCGGGATTGCGTTCTGCACGCGGGGATCATGCGCGTCGAAGGTGATGATGTTTTCAACGCCCATGCTCGAAAGCTCCTGAAGCATCAGCGCACAGTCCATGGATTCGCGGCTCGATCTTCTGTGCTGGCGGCTTTCGTACAGGAAGGGCATGATAACAGTGATGCGGCGCGCTTTTCCGCCTATGGCGGCGATGACGCGCTTTAAGTCTGCATAGTGATCGTCGGGCGACATGGGCACGGATTCGCCGTACATCTTATAGCGGATCTGATGCGCGGTTACATCGGAAATGATGTAGATGTCGTATCCGCGGACGGACTGATTGAGCAAACCCTTGCCTTCGCCGGTGCCGAAACGGGGGCACTTGATGGAAAGCAGGAAGGTGTCAAGATTGTAACCGGGAAAGGTGTAAAGGTCTTCATCGTGCTCGCCGATGCCTTCGCGCCAATCCTTCAGATATTTGTTCATTCTCTCGCCCAGAGCTTCGCAGCCGGGCATTGCGATCAGACCCAGAGGACCAATGGGGCGTGTTTCAAAGGGCTTCCAGCCGGCGCCGGACAGGATTTCGCTCACATGAACCATCTCCATTTTCAATATTGCAACAATACAATACCACATGCGCGTAAAGTTTTCTGTCATGGTTGTGTCAAATTCCGTGTGTTTTCTATAAGAATTCTTGTTTTGTTCCTTGATTCGCATAGTGTTTCATGGTAGAATAGACATATCTAAAATAATGGAGGACATTTGTTTATGAAAATCGCAGTCAGCTCATACAGCTTTTCTCAGGCGCTTTACGACGGTCGCATGACCATTATGGATGTTATTCCCAAGGCGAAGGAAATGGGCTTTGAGGGCATCGAGTTTGTCCGTCAGGGTCAGACGATTGAAGAACTGAAGGCGCTTGCGCCCAAGCTCAAGGCGCAGGCGGAAGAATACGGAATTGAAATTATTTCCTATATGGCAGGTGCGGATTTTCTTTTGAACGGCATCGAAAAGCAGGTTAAGGATCTGAAGGAAGAGGTTGAAATTGCAGCCCTGATGGGCGTGACCCGCCTGCGCCATGATTCCACGCAGGGCAGGGATGCTTCCGGCAAAGAATACACCGTTGAAGAGGCGCTGCCCATTGTGACTGAGGGCTATCGCCAGGTGACCGAGTTCGCAGCGGGTCTTGGCATTCACACCATGATCGAAAACCACGGCTATTTCTTCCAGGACGCGCTTCGTGTTAAAAAACTGATCGAATCGGTCAATCATCCGAACTTCGGCTGGTTGGTTGATATGGGCAACTTCATGTGCGCCGACGAAGTTTCCGTCGAATCCGTTAAAATTGCCGCGCCCATGGCGGTACATGCGCATGCCAAGGATTTCTTCCTGAAGGAAAAGGGCGAATATGTGCCCAAGCAGGGCTGGTTTGGCACCAGAGGCGGAAACGCTCTTCGTGGAACCATCATCGGACACGGCGTTGTCAACGTCAAAAAGTGCCTTTCGATCCTCAAGGAAGCCGGATACGACAACTGGCTCGCCCTCGAGTTTGAAGGCATCGAGGATTGCCTGATGGGCATCAAGGCCGGTCTGGATAACTTAAAGGACATGCTTGAAAATGCATAATCTCAAGCGGATTGCGCGCTTGAAGTGCGATTTTCCCACAAAATTCGGGCTTCCGAGGCAAAGCGGCTTAAACGACAGCCTGAAGGGACAAATCATATTTGAGCGCGAATACCGAAATCCCGACGCGGTGCGCGGGCTTGAAGCTTTTTCCCATCTCTGGCTCATCTGGCTTTTTGATGTGCCCGATCGGGAAGGCTATTCGGCCACGGTGCGCCCGCCGAGATTGGGCGGAAACGAGCGCGTAGGCGTATTTGCCACGCGCTCCCCCTTTCGTCCAAACCCCATCGGATTAACCGTTGCCAAGCTTGAAAAGATTGAACTCGATCCTTCCCTCGGCCCTGTGATTACGGTTTCGGGCATCGACATGATGGACGGCACG
>JAZSFI010000421.1:0-3427 GCA_045532135.1 Clostridia bacterium
AGCCTGAGAGCTATACCGTGGAAGCGGTCCACGCCATTAAGAACCGGATTGTGAAAGATGGTCAGGCGCTTCCTGAAAACTTGCCGAACATTGTTTTTGTGCAGCTGGAATCGTTCTTTGATCCGTATATTATCGAGCATCTTTCTTTCTCGGAGGATCCGATTCCCAATTTCAGAAGACTTAAAAACGAATATACAAGCGGCGAACTGTATGTTCCGACAGTTGCCGGAGGCACGGCGAACACGGAATTTGAGGTTCTGACAGGCTGCTGTCTGGACTTTTTCGGCGCAGGTGAATTCCCGTATTATTCGATTCTGAAAGAAAAAACGTGCGAATCGCTGGCGGTTGATCTTCGCGCCATCGACTATACCGCAACTGCCATCCACAATTATACCGGCTCTTTCTATTACCGCGATACCGTCTATGACAATCTTGGTTTTAACCGCTATATTTCCAAGGAGTATATGGAAGGCTACGACCTGACGCCGATGGGGTGGCCGGAGGACGAAATCCTTCAGGGCATTATCCGCGACGCCATGGATTCGACCGAGGGCAAGGATTTCATTTATACGGTGACCGTTCAGACGCACGGAAAATACATTGAGCTTCCCAAGGAAATGGAAGCGGTCATCACTGTGGAAGGCGCAAAGACCGAACATGAAAAGCGCGTGATGGAATATTTCCTGACGCTGCTTGTGGAAGTGGATGAGCTGGTCGGCGCATTGGTTGAGGAATATGCTTCGTATGATGAAGACGTGATGATCGTATTCTTCGGCGATCATCTGCCGGGACTTGATCTGACAAATGACATGCTTTCCACAAAAGATATCTACGCAACGGAATATGTCATCTGGACGAATTACGAGCTTCCCAAAGAAGACAAGAATCTTGAAGCCTATCAGCTGGGTTCCTATGCGCTTATGCAGAACGGAATCGACGTTGGTACCATGGTTCGCTTCCATCAGACGCAGATGGATAAGGAAAATTACAAAGAAAACCTTGAAATTCTGGAATATGACATGCTGTACGGTAAAAAGTATGTATATGAAGGGCTTGAACTCAAGGAAGATGACAAACTGATCATGGGGCTTCATCCGATCAGAATTACAGGCGCTGAGGTCAAATATGACAATCTCTTTGTCTATGGAGAAAACTTCACTTCTGCAAGCACCGTGTTTGTGAACGAAGATAAAAAGAACGATACGATTTTTGTCAATCCCAATCTTTTGATTGTACCGGGCGAGATTCCCGAGGACAAGACGGTACTGACGGTCTCACAGCTGTCCGGGGAAGGCTTTGTGCTTGGGACAAGCGAAGGCTATGAATGCATGGGCCTTGTGCCGATTGACTACAGCAAATAGATTTATCCCCGAAATGCTTCTGTGTATTTCGGGGATTTTGATCTGCAAATCAGAAAGAAGGCGTCGTATATGAACAGAAAAGAACTGGCACGTCTGGCATTTGAAGAATGTTCCAGCGCGGAAACAACTGTAAGATACGGAGTGAAACGGGGAAATCCTTTCTGGAATGTAGAATCGACGCAATTTATGTATGTGCCTGCCTTTCATTTTACGGCAATCAGGTGCTGCAACCGCTACCGCTATGACGCTGAAGATGAATTGGGCAAGGTGCATTCCTTCGAAGCGGACGATTGCTGCGCGCTTTTGACGCCTATATGGCGCGAGATTCCGGAGGGCACGGTTACGCTTACGGTTACTGCGCTGTACCCGGACGGACGGGATATGGCGCTTGTCGGTGCACGCACGTTTTTCAAGCTTGCAAGTTTTCCGGAAGTTACGCCGCCGGCGGTCTGCTCGTATCTGGAATGCGCCGATAAGGCGTATAAATTTGCAATGAACCAGAGTTTTATCAGTCACTGGCTCGAATATGGCACGCCGGATCCGGCGTATGATTTGAATACCTATCCCAGCAAGATGATCTCAGCGCTCGCGAGCGCGATGCTTTCCTATGCGCGTATATGTCCGGAAGAAAAAGAAAGAGCCGTGAAAGCTGCGATGAATGCTGCGGATTATCTGATCAGCATCACGCCGCGCGGAGATGTTCCGCTTGCGGACCTGCCGCCTACGTATCACTTCGATTTTTGCCCGGATCCCGAAAAATACGGCGTGATTACGCCGAACTGGCATGCGGCAAAGAATCGGGAAGGCACGACGATGATGATTTATCCCGTGCGCGCAGGTAAGCTGTATCTTGAAATGGAAGAAGCGACAGGCAGTAAGAAATATCTGGATGAAGCGATCAAAATCGGCGAATATTATTTCAAAACGCAGGAAACGAACGGAAGCTGGTATCTTTTGAGATCGCTCAAGACAGGCGAGGCGCTTTCGAATAATTTTATATCGCCTTTGGACAGCGTGATACCGTTTCTTACTGCGCTTTATAAAAGGACGGGGGACGAAAAGTGGAAGGCGGTTTGTGATCGCGCGGTTGATTATGTACTCAATACGCAGCTTCCGACGTATAATTGGGAAGGACAGTTTGAAGACAGTCCGTTGTCAACAAATTACATGAATCTGACCCATTTCGGCGCGACGTCGCTTGCAATATACTTTGCGGAAAATTGCAGAAATGACAAGGAAAAAATGGAAATCGCCAAAGAGCTCATGCGCTTTGTGGAGGATCAGTTTGTTATATGGAATCGTCCGTATCCATGGCCGCATGCGACGCCTCAGGGCGGAGAGCCGTACGATACCTCGCTGTGGCACACGCCCTGCGCGCTTGAACAGTACGGTTGGTATGTACCGATTGATGATTCTGCGGCAAGCGTTATGATGGGATTTCTGGCAATGTATAAAGCAGGATGCGGGGAAATCTATCTTGCGAAAGCGCGCGTTCTTGCCGACCAGATTACAAGAATGCAGCGCGATAACGGTCAGATTCCGACGCACTGGATGAATACGGAAGATGCAGAAAAGAATTTCTGGTTTAACTGCATGTTCTTCAGCTGCCGTGCGCTTGAAGCTATGGCAGAGTATGAGGATGTGGAATTTCATTAGAGGGATTGAATTTGCGTCGGGGCCGGCGCAGATTCCCAGATTATTGTTGAATAAAAAGAGTTGATGTCAAAACGTTTTATCTGACATCAACTCTTTTTTCTTACAACAGTCTTTCAAGACGAAGAACTGTATCTTTGCTGCATTCGGGAATATCCGAAAGCGGGAAAGGAATACCCATTTTGCGGTATTTGGTTATGCAGATTTTCTTAAACGGCAGAAGCTCGATTCTCTGAAGAGTCTTGTAACTCTTCGCAATTCTGCCGATTTCGCGGATGCTGTCTTCTTGGTCCGTAAGCGACGGAACGACGACATGACGAATCCAAAGGGGAATGTTTTTGTCGGTCACTTTTTCAAGGAAAGACAAAACTTTCTGGAGCGATGCGCCGGTATACGTTTTGTAAAGCGCTTCC
>JAZSFI010000477.1:0-6628 GCA_045532135.1 Clostridia bacterium
TTTATAAAGGAATGCTTTTTTATTTTTGCGTATATGAATCCGGCCAGAATGCCGCCGATGAGACCGCCGTAAATGGCCATGCCGCCTGCGCGGATGTTGAATATGGAAACAAGATCGCCTTTGTATTCGTCAAAATTGAAAAGGACATAATAAAGCCTCGCCGAGACGATGGCGGCGGGAATTGCCCAGAGCGCCAAAGATAGCACGGTTTCCTTTGGAAAGCCGAATTTTTCCTCGCGCTTTTCCGAAAGATAAATGGCCAGAAATATGCCAAGCACAATGATGATTCCGTAAAAATGTATGGGGAAACCGAAAAGTGTGACGGCTTTCATGGAAATCTCAAACATAGATAAAGTCCTTTCGTGGATTTTATGGTTAAATTATAGGCGCAAAGGGTTTAATTTGTCAATCCGCAGGGCATGAAAGGTTGCAAAACGTGCAGTTTTCGTATATAATCTATGGATGCTGAGGTATTATACCCCGTAATTTGCGGATTATGTTATGGAGGATGATTATGGGCAAGCTGCGCGTAACGGGAAGATTTTATGTTTTTCTGACGCTTGTCATGGCGATCATTCTGTTTTTGTTCAGAGACAGCCTTTTCGGATCGGGCGAAATCGCCGTTGTGTATGAGGCGACCGCAAGCGATATAAGAAGCGTAAACGCCGTCATCGTGCGAGACGAGGAAATGATTTCGTCCAAGCAGGTTTCGCGCGTGGAATACATCGCTTCGGAAGGAACGCTGGTTACAACTGGCGATCCGGTTTTGTATGTGTATTCGCTGGAATATTCGGAAAAGCTGATCCGAGAGCTCAGTAACGTCAGAAAAAATATCCAGACCTATCACAATATTCTGCTTGGAAACGAAATCGATTCCACCCTTGAAGTGTACGACTTAACCGTTAAGCAGAAGGCGCTGGATCTTAAAAATCTGATCTACAGAAATGCCAGCGGAAACTTTTTAAGCCTTGTAAGTCAGCTGGAGGATGCAATGGAGGAGCGAAGGGCGTACATGAGCTCCACCATGCGAAGCGACACCAAGCTCATCAAGTATTATGATGAAGAAAAGCAGAAGATTTCCGCCATCGACGCATGGCGAAATACGATGCTTGCCAAAGAGGACGGCGTGGTCAGCTTCTACCTGGACGGCTACGAGAATGATCTGAAGACGGAAAACATCGACGAGATTACCATCGATCAGGTGCGCAAGGTTATTTCGGGCGAAAAGCTTTCCGTAACAAGCGTGCGCGATGAAGTGAACGTTGCGCGCATTATCGATCAGAATCACTGGTATCTGATTGTTCTGGCTGAGGACGGCAAGTGGAACCCGGTAAACGGACAGATGTATTCCTTCCAGATGATTGGTTTTGAGGATCTTTTGTATACAGGCGTTGTAAAAAGCGTTCAGAAAATGGGCGATACAGTCATGGCGCAGCTTGAGATTACTGATCCGATCGGGCCTTTGATGTATCAAAGGAGCGGAAAAGCCGCTATCGGAGCCAATTTAAGCGGTCTTCGCGTGCCGGCTAAGGCAATCATCAAGCAGAACGGCCAGACGGGCGTGCTTTTGTACGATGTACCCGGCGGAACGTTCATTCCCGTTGAAGTGCTGTCCGAGGATAATAACGATGCGCTGATCATGCCGCTGGTCGAAGGCGTTATCGGAAGCGGCTCGCGCGTTCTGATCAGGTAAGGGGCGTTGATGACGGTGAAGGAAGAAATTTTACGGCGTTATCGCGAAATCCATCAAAGCGTTCAATCTGCCTCCGGCGCATGGGGCGGCTGCGAGGTCATGCCGGTGACGAAGACGGTTGAAGCCGAGCGTATTTTGTGCCTGAAAGATGCATCCGTTTTGCGAATCGGCGAAAACCGCGTTCAGGAGGCTATGGAAAAGCTTGACGCGCTCTCAGGTGCATTCGATATTCATATCATCGGCCGTATGCAGACCAATAAAGCAAAATATGCGGCGCGCTTCGCCGCCTGCGTTCAGTCGCTGGACAGAATTGAGCTTGCCGAGGCGCTTCAAAAGGCGCTTTTGAAAGAAAACAGGACGCTTGAAGCCTATGTCGAAATCAATATCGGAAAAGATCCGGCCAAGGCGGGCGTCTTTGAAGAGGATGCGCACGCGTTTTTAAAGGAGCTGCGCGCGTATGAAAACCTTCAGATCACAGGGCTTATGACCGTTGCGCCGATTGTGGAAAATGCGCAGGATGCAAGAGGATATTTTCGCAGGATGCGAAGGCTCTTTGATGAACTGAAGCATATGCCGGGCGGAGAGAAGCTTCAAAATCTCTCCATGGGCATGTCGAAGGACTGCCTTGTTGCCGCTCAGGAGGGAGCGACGATTGTTCGCGTCGGTTCGGCTGTTTTCGGGGCGAGAAACTATGCGCCTCATAAAGAATAAACACATATTTTTCGTTAGCAGGATTATTGGGGGAAGATTTATCATGGCTCAGGATACGACGTTTAAGCGTAATCTGAAAAGAATTCTGGAATTGATCGGACTTCAGGAGGCGACGGACGAAGAGGAGCAGATGGCGTCCCGTCCCAGCCGCGTATACAATACCTCCTATGAGGAGGAAAGGTTTACGCCCGCAAAGCCCAGTCACGGCGCAAACAATGCTGCGCCCCGCCCGCGGCGTCAGCCGAATCCGGCGTATAACCACAGCCGCGATATGGGAAGAAATGCTTTCGGCGCGCAGAACGCAAGAAGACGACCGCAGAATAACGTTTCCGTCAGAAGAGAGCCGAATCCGAATGAAATGCCCATTGGCTCCGGAACAATGGTATATTACATGCATGCCCTTTCCGAATGCTCCAATGTGATCCGCGACCTGATCCGCGGCTACAGCATTTTGTTGAACCTTGAAGAAGCAGATACCGCCCAGATGCAGCGCATCGTGGATACGCTGGCCGGCGCGACGTTTGCGCTCGGCGCGGTTATCCGCAAGGTTTCTGAAAGAACGTACATTATTGCGCCCAAGAACGTGAACGTGATGACCAGCGACCGGTTTGAGCGCAGGTATTGAGAAAGGCGAAATCATGTTATCCGTAATCGGAAAAGGATTTTTTTATTTCCTCTCGGTAATCGAAACCGCGATTATGCTAAGGTGGATTCTGAGTTGGTTTATCGATCCGTACAGCCGCATCATTCAGCTGCTCGCAGCCGTGACGGAACCGTTTGTCGCGCCCATCCGCGCGCTTTTATCAAGGTTCATGGGCGACATGCCGATGATAGATTTTTCGCCGATGCTCGCCATGCTGCTCATCGGCGTGCTCAAACAGGTGCTTTTGGTGTTTTTCGGATGAAATATTTTCCGTTGCCTCAGGCGCGGGAAGGAATTTCGATTTCCGTGTAGAATTAAATTTCTAACTGCGCATAAATATAGAAAACGAACTACCAATGAAAGGATGTAAGAATATGGCAATTACGGTAAAGGACATTCGCGAGCAGGATTTTGATATCAAGGGCGGCGGTTACGACGTAGATCAGGTGGATGATTTTCTGGATGCCGTAGCCAACCAGATGGAAGCTGTCATTCGCGAGAACATCAAAATGAGCCAGCAGCTTGAAAACGCTAAAAAGGAACTGGAAGAAGTGAATCAGGCCAAGGAAGCGCTTGAAAATGCGCCTGCGGTGGTTGAAGAGAACAAGCTTCCTGCGTTTAACGAGCCCAGCTATTTCAAGAACCTTGAAACCACGCTGCGCGAGACGCTGATCAGCGCCCAGCGCATCGCTGACGAGACCATCGACGACGCCCGCAAAAAGGCCAGAAAGATTGTTTCCGAAGCCGAAGAGCAGGCGGCAGCCCTTGAAGAGCAGTCCGCTTTGAAGATGACCGAAGCCAAGACGGATTACGAATCGCTCAAGAGCGCGTTTGAAGACTATCGCAAGAACTTCAGCGAACTGGTTGAGCAGCATACCAAGCTTCTGAAGGACAGCCCGCTGTTCGACTGATCAGAATTTTTTCCATGAATGGTTTAAACGGGGCGGCAATACCGGAATATCCCGGGAAAGACGCTCCGTTTTGTTTTTTCGCGCATGAAAATGCTTTTCGGATGAAAAAATACGTCCGGGAGGTGCATGCTTCATGGCGGGCGAAACGCTGTTTGACAAAATTGAACGATTGTCCATGACGCTTGAAAGAATGCAGATGGACAAGTATCTTCAGTTTGTTTCCGACAAAAAGCGCATGCTGATGATGGCGTTTCTGGGCGGTATGGCGCGCGGGCTGGGGTTTATGTTCGGTTTTTCCACGGTCGGCGCGATTGCCGTTTATATTCTTAGACAGGTGATTCTTAAAAACATTCCCGGCATCGGAGAATTTCTGACGGAGGTTTTGAATGAAGTGTCGATCGGCTATAGGTAGGCTGCTTGCTTTTGCCGTCATAGGGCTTGTTCTCCTTGCCGATATTCTCACAAAACGCTGGGCGGTTGACTGCCTTTTAAACGGCGAAGGCGCAATGCGCGCGCTGGACGGAATTTTTCATTTCCGCTTTGCATGGAATACGGGCGTGGCGTTTTCGTTTTTGAGCGGAAAGCCGGTCATAGTGTGCGTGTTCACGATTTTTATTCTGATTGTGATTGCGCTTTTTCTTTTTCTTCCGAAAAAGGAAAGATGGACGGAAAGATTTTGCCTTGCGCTCATATTTGCGGGCGGACTTGGAAATCTGATCGACCGCATCCGCTACGGCGCGGTCGTCGATTTTATCGAGCTTTCATTTGTGCCGTTTCCGGTTTTTAATCTTGCGGATGTATGCGTGGTGTTGGGAACCGTTCTGTATGCCGCGGGCATGCTGATCGGGGATAAGAGGAAAGGCGGATTTCATTGAAACATGTAATTACAAATGAAGATGCCGGCATGCGGCTGGACGTCTTTCTTTCAAAAATTCAGCTCGTCACGCGATCCCGGGCGGGCACGCTTATAAAGGAAGGAAACGCTTTGGTCAACGGAAAGACGGAGACCAAGGCGGGCTATTCGCTCCGATCGGGGGACGAAATTTCATTTGACATTCCCGATCCCGCGCCGGCGCATGTCGAGGCGCAGGATATTCCCATCAGGATCGTTTATGAGGACGAGGATCTTGCCGTGGTATACAAGCCGTCCGGCATGGTCGTTCATCCGGCTGCGGGCAATCCCGACGGAACAATGGTCAACGCGCTGCTTATGCATTTGGGCGGCTTATCGGGAATCGGCGGCGAAATCCGTCCTGGCATCGTTCACAGAATTGACAAAGATACCTCCGGACTTTTGCTCGTTGCCAAAAACGACAAAACGCATGTTGCGCTTGCCGAAAAAATCGCGGCGCACGATATTGAGCGCGCCTATCGGGCGATTGTCATCGGCCGAATGAAGGAACCGGCCGGCGAAGTGGAAGGCCCGATCGGAAGACATCCGTCTGACCGCAAGAAAATGGCGATCGTTCCGGGCGGGCGCGAAGCGAAAACGTATTGGCGCGTGATCGAGGAATTAAAGGGCGCAACGTATCTGGAATGCGTGCTTACCACGGGGCGTACGCATCAGATCCGAGTGCACATGGCGTCTGTCGGTCATCCCGTGTTGGGCGATCCCGTGTACGGCCCGAAAAAGTCGCCCTATCCCGTAGAGGGCGGGCAGCTTCTGCATGCGTTCAGACTCGGTTTTACCCATCCTTCGACCGGCGAAAAAATGCTGTTTGAGGAGGAAGCCGAGGAGAGATTTCTGACTTGGAAAAAGAAGCTCACCCTAACATAAATTACATCCCATATTGCCCTTCCGCGCTGGACACACTACCTATCGGCGGGTGGTCCTTTGAGCGAGGAGGGCGATTTTTGTTGAAAAGCATTCGCGCGCTTTATGCGATGCCTGTCGTGTGCGTGAAAACGGGCAGGAAAATCGGACGCGTAAAAGGCGTATTTGTTGACAAGGCGCTTTTTTGCATCACGGGTCTTGCCGTATTAAACGGGTTTGGGCGTTCGTCGTTTTATCCTAAGGGAAGCATATCGCTTCTTGGGAAGAGAGCTGTGATGATTTCGTCTGAAAAGAGCGCGAAGGAAGAAGGAGAAACGTTTTCTCTCAGGCGCGCGATGAATGCTTCCGGCGAGATGATCGGCGCAGTTACAAACGCGTATGCCAACGAGGAAACGCTTGAAATTGAACGCCTCGAATTGTCCCGGGACATCTTTTCGGATATTGCCCGCGGGCGAAGGACCAGCCGCCTTTATACCGTGAACAGGGAAACCGGTGACTGTGTAATTTATGAGGAAAGGGAGTAGAAGCGTATGAAGAAGGGATGGGTTCGCGGCATGATCGCGGGCGCAATGCTCGGCGCATCGGCGGCTACGGTGTACGGCATGATGAATTGGGAGCAGGAAAGAAGGATGGGCCGATTTATGATGAATGCAGGCCATGCCATAGCGCATAAGGCAGGGAAAATGTTTAAGTAAATCGGTTTATTCGCCGGGATCGCTAAGGTCCCGGCGATTTTGGAAGGGATGAATAAGCAATATGATCGGAAGCGGAAAACGCGCGCATCTTTTCCTGATTCTCGTTCCTGCGGCGTTGATTTTGGGATTTGTTTTTGTAAAATGTATAAGCGTTGTCAAAATCGCGCTGATTGCGCTTGTGATTTCCTATCTTTTATCGCC
>JAZSFI010000585.1:0-2632 GCA_045532135.1 Clostridia bacterium
CGCTTTTGCGTCGTGAAAATTCCCGTGAAGGAGCGTGAAATTGTTTTCCTTCCCCGGGCAGACGGACAAAAGCTTTTTGGTTGCGGCGTTGATGGCGTCCATATCGCGGTCGATGCCGATGAGCCTTCCGGTCGTCAGGCGCTTTAAAATCTCACTGGAATGTCCGCCGCCGCCGAGCGTTCCGTCCACATAAATGCCGTCGGGCTTGATGTTCAAACCCTCCAGACATTCGTTCAGCAGCACCGATTTATGGATAAATTCCGTCATTTGATCCGTCCTTTTTGAAACAATTGTGAATGCATTTCCAAAAGGCTTCCCCTCAAGGGGAAGCCTTTTACCTCCCGCTTAAAGGCAGCCCTTGTCTTCCGGCAGAAGCAGATTTCTCACGTCGCCCGCAAGATAAATGCTCCCCGCCGAAACAACAACGCCGTCCTTTCCTGCAAGGCCGCGGGCGTAGGAGAGCGCGGATTCAACCGAGTCGAACGCCATGGCGTTTTTGTAGTAGTTTTTAAGTTCCAGACAGTTTACTGCGCGGGGCCAGTTTACGTGCGTGGTTACGACATAATCCGAGAACTCTTTGAAGATGGACGCGCAGGCTTCCACCTGCTTGTCCTGCATCATACCGGTTAAAAGTACGATGGGTCTTTCGGGCACGTATTTTTCCAGATAACTTTTGAGGGCATGCGCGCCCTGCGGATTGTGTGCGCCGTCGATCAGCACGTTTTGAATCCATTCAAGTCTGCCGGGCCAGACGGTTTTTTCAATGCCCAAAAGGGCTTTTTCCATATTGACTCCGAGTCGATCCAGAACGTTTAACGCAATTGCGGCATTTTTCTGCTGATGCTCGCCCGGAAGATTGCCCTTTACGCGCGTAAGTCCGTTTGCCTGAAGCTCCAAAGCAATTTCAAATGAGTTTCTGTCTTGGGAGAGCTTGTGAATTACGCCTGTTTCGAAAAGCGGGGTACGCATGCTTCTTGCTGTTTCGCGGAACACGCGCATCACGCTTTCATCCTGCGAAAGCACAACGGCGGGAACGCCGGTTTTCATGATGCCGGCTTTTTCGCCTGCGATTTCGGCAAGCGTGTTTCCAAGCTTCGACATGTGATCCATGCCGATGGCGCAGATGGCGCTGACCGCCGGAGACAAAACGTTTGTGGAGTCGAGGCGTCCGCCCATGCCGACCTCCATGACGGAAAAGTCGGCCTGTTTGTCCGCATAATACAGACATGCACAGGCGGTCAGAAGCTCAAAGGTGGTTGTATAGATGCCCTTGGCCAAAAGGCTCTCGGCGGCTGCGCGCACGCGGGAGGCGATGTCGGTCAAATCTTCGTCCGGAATCGGCGCGCTGTTTAGGCGAATGCGTTCGTTAAAAGCACACAGATAGGGAGACGTGAAAAGGCCGACGGTATAGCCGCATTCCCTAAGCGCGCGAGCGATCATGGCGCAGGTCGAGCCTTTTCCGTTCGTGCCTGCGACGTGGATGATGCGACCCATGTGTTTGTCGGGGTGTCCCAGCGCCTCAAGCAGCGCCTTGGTATTTTCAAGGCCGTTTTTTTCGCCTTTCCAGCGCGCGCCGTTGATCCAGTCGGCAGCGGCCTGAGCGGTTTCAAAACGTGTCATTTCAGTAACCTTCTTTGTATTACAGCTTCATGGGCGCAAGGCCTACCTTTTTGCGAACCTTGAGCATGGTTCTGTAGGCGATGGACTGTGCGCGTTCGCGTCCGACCACCATGACGGATTCAAGATACGCCTTGTCCGCGGAGATGCGGTCGTATTCCTTCTGGATGGGCTCAAGCACGCTGATGACCGCGTCGGCGACCGCATCTTTGAAAACGCCGTAGCCGCGTCCGTCGTATTCGTTTGTGATTTCATCCATGGTTTTGTTTGTCAGCGCGCTCATGATGGACATGAGGTTCGAAATACCCGCATGATTTTCGGGATCGAAACGAACCATATTGTCGCTGTCGGTTACGGCGCGGCGCATTTTTTTGCGGGTGATTTCGGGCTTATCGAGAATGGCGATATAGGTGTCCTCGGGGTCGGACTTACTCATTTTTCTGGTGGGCTCCTGAAGGCTCATGACGCGTGCGCCGACTTTGGGAATGTAGGGCTCGGGCACGATAAATACGTCGCCGTAGATGGCGTTGAAGCGCTGTGCCAGATCGCGGGCAAGCTCGAGATGCTGCTTCTGATCCGCGCCGATCGGAACGAGATCGGTCATGTAAAGAAGAATGTCGGCTGCCATAAGCGTGGGATAGGCGAACAGGCCGCAGTTGATATTGTCGGCATGCTTTGCGCTTTTGTCCTTAAACTGGGTCATGCGGGACAATTCGCCCATATAGGTGAAGCAGTCCAAAATCCATCCGAGTTCGGCATGCTGGGGCGCCTGGCTCTGGAAGTAGATGATGTTCTTTTCAGGATCCAGTCCGCTGGCAAGAAAAATGGCCATCGTGCGCAGGCAGGCCTTGCGCAGCTCGGCAGGGTTCTGGCGAACGGTGATGGCGTGAAGGTCTACGATGGAATAAAGGCAGTCGTATTCGTTTTCAAGGAGCTTGAAATTGCGAAGCGCGCCGATATAGTTACCGAGCGTGAGATTGCCGGTCGGCTGAATGCCGGAGAATATGCGTTTTTT
>JAZSFI010000070.1:0-3837 GCA_045532135.1 Clostridia bacterium
TTCTTCCTCCAGCTGACTTGCGTCCGCCCAATGGTAATAGCGAAAACCGCCGTAATTGGCCATGTTTTCCCACCACCATGCGTCCCCGCCATAGTTGAGCTTTCCGCTGTAATCCTGAACGCAATGCGTAAGCTCGTGCGAGAAAAATCCGAGATCGGAAGGTTCTTTATTTGCATAATCCACCGAGACAACCACATGATTTGAGTAGGAGTATGCAACGTTGTCGTGATCCTCTTTATCTGCTTTGTAGTAGATTGCCTTGGATGCGTTATCCGCTCCCCAACGCGCATACAGGCGCGGATAGGTCGATTCAAACAAATCTGCCATCTCATCCTGATAGGTGATTTTGTCGATCTCTTCCCAGTCTCCGTGAAAAATCAGGTGAAACTCTTCACAAGAAGCATATGATACCAAGAGCAAAATCGAAATAAGTACATAAAGCAGTTTTTTCATAAACGAAGACCCTTTCCTGCAACATGAGGCGTTCAGTAATATGCAGATTATCTTACCTTCTGTTTTCCTGAATGATCTCCATGATCAGACGCATGCTTTCGAGGGAAGAGCCGTCGTTGATGGAGCCGGCGGGTGAGATGTTCACGCCGCCGTAGGTGAAGCCGTCCTTAATATCGCGCAGGGTTTCCTGAATCAGGGCTTCCCTGTCGTTTCGCATAAAGGAGAAAGGCGCGATGCAGCCGTCAATGCGGGCGTTGGGCAGGTGCTTTCGGATTTCCGGCACGAGCACCGTCGGGCCAAAGTTTACGCCGTTCAAGTTCAAACGGCCCAAAATGGGCAGAAGATGTCCCATGGCGCTGTCGGAATGCTGATAGCGCTTATCCTCGGGGTTGGGGCTGAAGCGCTCAAAAACCTTCTTTAAGACCGGATAGCCAAATTTTTCGTACAGAGCGGGCGAGAGGAGACAGCAGTTGTCATCGGCAAAGGAGAAACCGTGCCGCTTTTCCTCGTCAAGCTCGGCTTCGTCGTCCATGATGTCGGCCATTTTGATGATGACATCAGCGATGGCGCCAGAAAAACGCTCTGCAAGCTCGTCTTCATCCAGCATAAAATATAAAAATTCGGTGGTGCCCATGAGCGAGCAGGCCAGCGTGACCGGGCCTCGGATGTGGTGAACAGGGGAGGGACGCACGCCGTAGGTTTCATAAACGCGCTTTTTTTCCTGCTCCCAGTTTTTGGGCAGCATGAATTCGCGAAGATCCATTTTCTCCACGCGATCGAGCACCTTTTCAAGCGCCTGCGCATCTTCTATGGATTCTTTCAGCCATTCGGTTTCGTTGTGCATGATGTATTCGCCGCCGAAAACCTCGCCGATGCGCTTGACATAAGGAAGATGCGCATCGTCCGGCAGGAATTCTTCTCTCAAAAGGCGTTTTCCGACGATCTTTTCCGCCTTGTCGTTATAGCGCTTGTTAAGCTCGATTCTGCGTTCGCGGGGCGTGTATCCCCACGGATTGCCTTTTTCGCCAAGCTCGGAAAATACGCATTCATCGCTCATGCGGATGCCGAGCGCAACCTGCGGAGCCTTATAAAAACAATTGTCTTTGTGCGCAAGCGCATCGTCCTGCCAGAATTTTTCGAGGTTTAATTCGCCCATTTCATATGCCTCCCGCTCATTTTCACAGTTTTTTCCGATTGCTTATATTATATCATGGGATTGGCGCAATGAAAAGTATGATTTTACAATATAGGGGATGTATTTTATGTAGATGTGTGATAAAATATATCGTGGAATGGTAAAAAAGTCGGCTGCGGTCAAATGCGGCAGACAATCGGGAGATGATTGCCTTGAAGAAAAAGACGCTCGTAATCATGGCGGCAGGACTTGGCAGCCGTTTCGGCGCAGGCGCGGGCAAAAAACAGGTAACGCCTGTGGACGACGCCGGCCATCTGATTATCGATTATTCTATCTATGACGCGATCCGCGCGGGCTTTGAAAAGGTTGTTTTCGTCATCAAGCCCGAAAGCCGCGATATGTTCCACGCAGCGATCGGAAGCCGTGTGGAAAAGCATATCGAAGTTGCTTACGCTTATCAGACGCTTTCAAAATATCTTCCGGAAGGATTTTTGATTCCCGAAGGCCGTGAAAAGCCGTGGGGCACAGGCCATGCTGCGCTTTGCGCGCGCGATGAAGTGCCCGGCGCGTTTGTCGTTATCAACGCAGACGATTTTTATGGCCGCGATGCTTTCGAAGCGGCGGCGCGCTTTATTGACGAAAGCGCCTGCGACACGGAGCATGCCATGGTCGGCTATTGTCTGAGAAATACCATGACGCCCTTCGGAACCGTTGCGCGCGGCGTTTGCACGACGGACGAGGACGGAAATCTCATAAGCGTCGTTGAGCGCACGAAGATCGAAGCGCGCGGCGAGGATGCGGCGTTTACCGAGGACGGCGAAAGCTGGACGCCCATTTCCGGCGACACCACCGTTTCCTTGAACCTTTGGGTATTCAAAAACAGCATCTTTGATGAAATGCAGGCGAGATTCCACAATTTCCTCAAGGAAGACATTGCGGAAAATCCCCTGAAGAAGGAATATTATCTGCCCTCCGTTTCCAACCAGCTGCTGGATGAAAAGAAGGCTGCGTTCAAAGTGCTGCCCACCAAGGCGCGCTGGTTCGGCATGACGTATCTGGAGGATCTGCCCAACACCAAGGCCAACATCGCACAGATGAAGGAAAACGGCGAATACCCCGAAAACCTCTGGGAAAGGAGATAAACAAAAAATGCTGAATGCTGCAATGAATTTTGATATGAAAGCGCTGCCTGCCACCATCGAGCCGATGGGCAACGGACATATCAACAGAACATACCTTGTAACCGACAAGCTCGGAAACAAATATACCCTTCAGCGCGTTAACGATGTGATTTTTAAAGATGTGCCGGCGCTTATGGAAAATATACGTCTGGTGACCGAAACGCTCAGGGAAAAGGACGCCGATCCAAGGCATTCTCTTGAGCTTGTGAAGACCAAGGACGGAAACAGCTTCTTCCACGACGACACCGGATATTACCGCATGTATTATTTTGTGGACGACTCCGTCTGCCTTGAAAGAGCCGAAAACGAAGACGAATTCAGAATGAGCGCCGAGGCGTTTGGCTCTTTCCAGAACCTTCTGTCCGATTTTGACGCTTCGAAGCTTTCTGAAACCATACCCATGTTCCACGACACGGAAAACCGTGTTAAAAACCTTTTAAAGGCCATCGAAGAAGACAGGATGGGAAGACTTGGGGAAGTCAGACCCGAGGTCGAGTTTGCCCTTGCCCGCGCGGAGGAAGCCAAATATATGAAGGGACTTCTTGAAAAGGGCGAAATCAAGCTGCGCGTTACTCACAACGACACCAAGCTCAACAATGTTCTGTTTGACGTGTCTACCCGTAAGCCCATCTGTGTCATTGACCTCGACACCGTAATGCCCGGTCTTGCAGCCAATGATTTCGGAGATTCCATCCGCTTTGGCGCATCCACGGCGGCGGAGGATGAACTGGATCTTGATAAAGTTGCCATGTCTCTTGATATGTTCCGCGCCTATACCCGCGGCTTCCTCTCCGCATGCGGAAAAAAACTGACGGATAAGGAAATCGAAACCCTGCCCATGGGCGCGAAAATGATGACCTATGAATGCGGTATCCGCTTTTTGACGGACTATCTTCAGGGCGATGTGTACTTTAGAATTCACAGGGAAAAGCACAATCTGGACCGTTGTCGCACGCAGCTCAAGCTTGTGTACGACATGGAGCAGAAATGGGACGAAATGGCGAAGATCATCAAAGAGGAGGCGGCCAGATTATGAGCATCCTGATCACCGGCGGCGCCGGATATATC
>JAZSFI010000532.1:0-1581 GCA_045532135.1 Clostridia bacterium
CCTGTGGGTTCGTTGATAAACGCCATAATCTGGCCCGATCCGCTGGACAAATCGGCGTCTCCCATATCGTCGAGATTTCCGCCGAGGCTTGACAGAAGGCCCGTGATGGTTTCGCAGTCCTGCCCGGGGATTTTGCTCTGCCTCTGCCAAAAATCCCAATAGCCGATACTCTCATAATTTTTAATGTGCAGAAATTTGTGTGCAGGGATCGTGACAAAATAAGTTTTGACTTCCGACTGCGTATCTTTCATGCCTTTTCCTCCCGTTTCCATCAGATAACAATCGAAGGGACGAAGAATCGTTCGAAGAACAACCAGCGTCGGATTTTTGCGGTATTCGCCGGGCGTTACGCCATAGTTTTCCCGAAACGCACGGATAAACGCCTCCTGCGACTGAAAGCCATAGTTGAGCGCAATTTCCATAAAGCCGAGAGATGTATCTTTCACATCTTTCAGCGCAAACGCCAACTTCCGAAGCCTTACATATTCGCGAAACGGCATGCCGGACAATTTGTGAAACATGCGCGACATATGGTATTCCGAATAACCCCTTTTTTCGCTGAGCTTCTTTAAAGAAATTTCCTCTGTTTCCTTTAAGCGGATGGAACTGTCAATGTCGTCAATGATCGTTTGAACCGCGCGCGCCCATTCCGACATAATTCTCCCCTCCAATTCTCATGAATAAAATTATACAAAAGAAATCCCTGTTTTTCCTGATCTGAGTTGCGGTTTTTCAAAAAAAGTATAACACATCTTCCCTTGCGTTTCCATAAAAAAATAATCCGGCATTGAGCCGGGTGATTTTTTCGCGCTTATTGATCCTTTGAAAACTTTCTCTGGATAAATTTTACGCCTTCAACAATCGGGATGACACATGCGCCGAGGCCAAGGGCGATTACGTATTCCACAAGGGAAATTCCGGTGAAGCCGAATGCGCCGGCGATGGCGGGCACTTCGCAGACAACGGTGGTCGCGATGAGCGCAAGAACGCTTGCACCCAGAAGGAAGGTGTTTTTGGAGCGCAGGCGGAAGATGCTGCCGCGCTGAGAACGCATATTGAAGGAATGGAAAATTTCCGCCATGGACATGGTCAAAAACGCCATGGTGATGCCGTCCGCGCTGTTTTCAATGACCCACTTGCCGGTCTCCATGAAGTGTCCAATGAAGTAGGAAACAAGAACCAGCACGGAAACCATGAGTCCCTGATAGGCAATGTCAACGCCCATGCCGCCGGAGAAGATGCCAGCTTTGGCCTTTCTGGGCTTTCTCTGCATGATGTCGGCTTCGGCCTTTTCCATACCCAGCGCCAGCGCCGGGAAGCAGTCGGTTACAAGGTTGATCCAAAGAAGGTGAACCGGTTCCAGAATGGTGAATCCCATTAAGGTGGCAACAAAGATGCTGATAACTTCGCTCATGTTGGAGCCCAGAAGGAACTGGATCGCTTTACGGATATTGTCGTAAATGCGGCGGCCTTCTTCAACCGCGCCGACGATCGTTGCAAAGTTGTCGTCGGTCAAAACCATATCGGCAACGTTCTTGGTAACATCGGTTCCGGTGATGCCCATGCCAACGCCGATGTCGG
>JAZSFI010000005.1:0-2242 GCA_045532135.1 Clostridia bacterium
CCCAACACCGTAAAGTCCGCCATGAAGGTTTTAAAGGATCTGAACGTTGACATGACCAACCTTCACGCAGGCGGCGGCATCCAGATGATGGAAGCGGCGCTTGAAGGCCTGACCCCCGCGTCGGGCGAGAGACAGACCAAATTAATCGCCGTAACCATGCTCACTTCTCTTACCAACGAGGCCATGAATAATGAGCTTCTCATCCCCGGAACGGTTCCTGAGACTGTTATGCACTATGCCGCCAACGCCAAGAAGGCGGGCCTGGACGGCTTCGTCTGCTCGCCCCGCGAGTCTCCGATCGTGCATGAAAAGATCGCGCCCGACTTTATCACCGTTACCCCCGGCGTACGCTTTGCCGGCGGCGACGCAGGCGATCAGAAGCGCGTTACCACCCCCGCCAAGGCCAAGGAGCTGGGATCGAACTTCATCGTTGTCGGTCGTCCCATCACCAAGGCGGAAAACCCGGTCGAAGCATGGAAAATCTGCATGAAGGACTTCGCCGAATAAAGAAAAGGAGATACAGAAAATGAGCAATGTAGCTGTCAATATCGCAAATCACCTTCTCCGTATCCGCGCCGTATTCTTCCGCCCGCAGGAGCCCTTCACCTGGGCCAGCGGCATTAAATCTCCCGTATACTGCGACAACCGCCTGATTCTTACCGATCCCGAAGCCCGCGTAGCCGTTGAAACCGCTATTGCTGAGGAAGTCAAAAAATCCTATCCCGAAGCCGAGGTTCTCATGGGCACCTCCACCGCCGGCATTCCCCATGCTGCCATCGCCGCCCACATGCTGAACATGCCCATGGGCTATGTCCGCTCCTCCGCCAAGGATCACGGCCGCCAGAACAGAATCGAGGGCAAGCTTCTGCCCGGTCAGAAGGTCGTCGTTATTGAAGACCTGATTTCGACCGCAGGCAGCGCCATCGAAGTGGTAAACGCCCTTCGCGAAGCCGGAGCGGAAGTACTCGGCATCGTATCCGTTTTCACCTACGGCATGAAAGCCGGAATCGAAAAGATGAATGCGGCGAACGTCAAAAACGTTTCCCTCGTTTCCTTCGACGTAGTGGCCAAGGCTGCTGCAGAAATGGGCTATATCCAGCCTGAAGATGAGAAGAAGCTTCTCGCTTTCCGCGACAATCCCTCCGACGAAAGCTGGATGGAGGCATAAGATGAACGGTATCAATGATATTCTGGACCTTACGGTGGAAGAACTCGACGGTCTTCTTGCAACCGCCGAGGACATCACCGTAAATCCCAAGAAATACGCGCACCTTTTGGACGGTAAAAAGCTTGCCACCCTGTTTTTCGAGCCCTCCACCCGTACCCGCCTTACCTTTGAAGCGGCTATGTACGAGCTGGGCGGAAACGTATTGGGCTTCTCCGAGGCGCAGTCTTCTTCTGCATCCAAGGGCGAAAGCGTCGCCGACACAGCGCGTACCGTTTCCTGCTATGCAGACATCATCGCCATGCGCCATCCCAAAGAGGGCGCGCCGAAGGTTGCGGACATGAACGCCACCGTTCCCGTTATCAACGCGGGCGACGGCGGACACAACCATCCGACGCAGACGCTGGCCGACCTTCTCACCATCAAACGCGAAAAGGGACGTTTGAACAATCTCACCATCGGTCTTTGCGGCGATCTCAAGTTCGGACGCACCGTGCATTCCTTAATCGCCGCCATGAGCCGATATGAAAACATACATTTTGTGCTTATTTCGCCGGAAGAATTACGCCTGCCCGAATACGTGAAGGACGACTATTTTGCAAACGGCGCCTGCACGTATGAAGAGACCCGCTCCCTTGAGGAATCCATGGGCAAACTCGACATCCTGTACATGACCCGCGTTCAGAGAGAAAGATTCTTCAACGAAGAAGATTATGTACGCCTAAAGGACACATACATTCTGGACGAGGACAAGATGGCGCTTGGCAAGGAAGACCTGGTCGTCATGCATCCGCTGCCCCGTGTAAACGAGATTTCCGTAAAAGTGGACAAGGACCCCCGAGCCTGCTATTTTAAGCAGGTTCTCAACGGAAAATACATGCGCATGGCGCTGATCTTAAAGCTTCTGGGGGTGAAAGCATGATTATCGGACAGATTAAAGACGGTATCGTTCTTGACCACATCACCGCAGGCCGCGGCATGGAAATCTATAAGATTCTTCATCTGGACGAGCTTAACTGCACCGTAGCCATGATCAAAAACGCCGAATCCGTCAAGATGGGCAAAAAAGACATCATC
>JAZSFI010000377.1:0-1819 GCA_045532135.1 Clostridia bacterium
GCGAAGCTGTACTATCTGCGTCAGCGCAGTGGTAAGGCCGCCAAGGTTAAGGAAGCCTAACACACATATAACAAAGGCCGCGACATGCGGCCTTTGTTTTTCGTGACAGAAAAAGGATTGTTGAAATATGCCTGACATTAACTGGTATCCCGGTCATATGGCCAAAACGCGCCGTATTTTAATCGATCAGGTCAAATCCGTTGACGCAGTGATCGAGCTTTGCGACGCGCGCGCGCCGGGCGCAACAAGAAACCCGGACCTTATCCAGATCGCAAAGGGAAAAAATCATTTCCTTGTCCTGAACAAATGCGATCTTGCAAACGACAACATCACCCGCCGATGGATCAGCCATTTTGAAAAGCAGGGCATTTCCTGCGTCCGCTTTCAGTCTACCGGCGGAAAGGCAAAGGACGTATTGAACCTCATTCAAAAGGCTGCCCAGCCCGCCGTTGAACGCATGAAGGCAAGAGGCGCCAACAAGACCGTGCGCATGATGGTCATCGGCATTCCCAACGTCGGAAAATCCACCTTCATCAATAAACTGCGCGGCCAGGCCATCGCAAAAGCCTCAGACCGCCCCGGCGTTACCCGCACAAATCAGTGGGTCAAGGTCGGTCCCTTTTTAGAGCTTCTGGACACGCCCGGTATGCTTTGGCCGAAGCTTGAAGATCAGAAAAACGCCGAAATCCTTGCCTATCTCGGTTCCATCCGCGATCAGATCATGGATTCCGAAGAGCTTGCGGGAAATCTCATAAAGCTTCTTATGAATATTGCGCCCAATGAGACGATGGCGCGCTTCCGCGTTCATGAAGACGCGAAGGACAAAACCGTTCAGGAGATTTTAGAGGATGCATGCCGCGGGCGCGGATGGCTTCTGTCCGGCGCAAGATGCGACACCGAGCGCGCAGCTGCACTGATTCTGGATGAATTCAGAGGCAACAAGGTCGGCAAGATCACCCTTGAAATACCGGAGGACAGATAAAAATGGCACGGGAAAGCAAAGAAGAGAAGCTTATTCGAATGACCGAAATCGATCGCGAAGTTTCACTTGCCCATCCGGGCAAATTCGTAGCCGGCATTGACGAAGTAGGCCGCGGTCCCTTGGCAGGGCCGGTCGTAACGGCCTGCGTAAGCATTCCCTTTTCCAAGCTCGTCCCGGGTGTTGACGACTCCAAAAAGCTTTCTGAAATCAGGCGCGAAGCGATCTACCCTCAGCTGATTGAAAACGCGGTTTACGCAAAAACCGCATGGATCACGCCCGAAGTGATCGACGAAATCAACATCTTAAACGCCACCAAGCGCGCAATGGAACAGTGCGCAGCCTATTTGGAAAACGGCGTTTTTCTCGTTGACGCAGTCAAAGGACTTCATCTGCCCGGCGAAGCAGTTCCGATCATTCATGGAGACGCCGTAAGCTATATGATCGCGGCAGCCTCGATCGTCGCCAAGGTCGAGCGCGACCGGTATATGGCGCTTCTTCACGAAAAATATCCCGTGTACAACTTCATCAAAAACAAAGGCTACGGCACAAGGGAACACATTGAGGCCATCAAAAAGTATGGCCCGTGTCCCGAGCATCGCATGACCTTTATACAAAAATTCCTGCCCGGAGCAAACGTATGAACACGCGTTTTCAGGGCAGCTTAGCTGAAGCGGAAGCCTGCCGGTATATCGAAAAACTCGGCATGCTCCCGCTTTGTAAAAATTACAAGCGATTTTCCGGCGAAATTGATTTGATTGCGAAGGATAAGGACACAATTGTGTTTATTGAGGTCAAAGCGCGTCAGAGTGTATCAAAGGGATCGCCGGCTGAAGCCGT
>JAZSFI010000210.1:0-5610 GCA_045532135.1 Clostridia bacterium
ACCAGGAAAATGGCCAGCGTGTTTAAAAGGATAAAAAGCGCTGTCCAGAAATCGATGCCGATAAAGCTTTCAAACACTTTTTTCTCTCCTCTCAAATAAGCTTCAAGGAATAATCCTTACAGCGTAAAGAGAATGAGGAAAGCGATCAGAAGAGAATAAATACCGGTGGTCTCGGTGATGGCGCAGCCCATGATCATGGTGGTTCTCAAATCGCCTGCAGCCTCGGGCTGGCGGGCCATGCCCTCAAGTGCCTTCGATACTGCGTTACCTTCGCCGATCGCGGGGCCGATCGCGCCGATGCCCATGCAAAGGCCCGCGCCGATTGCCTTACCCAAAGTAGCGATTGCCTGTTCCATAATTCAAACCCTCCAAAGTAATTTGTATTTCTTACAGCGTAAAAAGAATCAAAAAAGCGATGAGCAGAGAATAGATACCGGTGGTTTCGGTGATAGCGCAGCCCATGATCATGGTGGTTCTCAGATCACCTGCAGCCTCGGGCTGGCGGGCCATGCCCTCAAGCGCCTTGGATACCGCGTTGCCTTCGCCGATGGCGGGGCCGATTGCGCCGATGCCCATGCAAAGACCCGCGCCGATTGCCTTACCTAAAGTAGCAATTGCCTGTTCCATAAAGTCATACCCTCCATAATGTATTTTGATGTGTTTTGCTGAACAAATTTATTTTTCTTCCGCCTCTTCAGGGCCGGGACAGGAGCCTGCGATGTACGTCATCGTCAGAAGCGTAAATACATACGCCTGAACAAAGCCCGAGAAAATGTCGAAATAACAGGAAAGAACCGCCGGGATACCAAAGGCCAGAACCGGAACGCCGGAGAGAATGCCGAACATCTGAAGCGCGCCGAACACGCCCAGAGCCAGCATAATGCCGCCGAACCAATAGTGGAGAATCTTTTTGGTCTTCAGAATCGCCAATATCAGAATCAGCGCGCCAATCACGGAAAGCGAAATCACAACCGCAACATGGCTGCCCGCGATCAGGTTCATAACAAGCCCGGACGCGAGAGAAAACGCCATGTATATGATCGTCGTGATAACGCCGCCGCCGGCGACGTTTCCGAAATGACGGAACGCCATTGCGATGGGCTGCGCGATTTCGCTGATGATGTTCATGGGCGTCATGACGACGATGGGCTCGGTAAATCCTTTAAGCCAGCTTTTAAGACCGTTATACTTGATATTGTTTCGCCAGATAATGACGGAAACGAGAACGGACCACGCAAGCGTACAGCTTAAATCCGCCGTCACGGAACGGAAAAATCCGGTGAGGCCGATAAACGTTCCGCAAATCGAAGACATAAAAATCGTTCCGATAAAGGGCGCCCAATGGAGATTGTGCTTGCCCATCGAGCCTTCCACCATGTTGTAAAGCATTTCGATCATCTTTTCAACGATCACCTGAATGCCGTCCGGACGCTTTTTCAGCCGTTTTCCGAGCTTGATGCACGCAAAGCACAAAAGCACGGTAACAATCAGCGACGATATCGTTGTCTGGGTAATGGGAATATTAAAGTACACAAATGCGCCGGCAATGTTCATTTTCATATTCGTATCTCACCCGACTTTCTTTTTCAAAAAATTCCTTGCAAAAATGACCGGCTGAATAAACACAAGCGGAAGCGCACAAGCCACGGGATGACCGACCTTTGTGATTGCAAGCACGCACAAAACAATAAAAATGACCGCATATCGTGCAATGTAGGAAAAATGCATCAGCGATTTTCCGCCGGTCACATCGTTTTTGACTGCCTTATCGGATGCAGACACGGCGTTTAACGCCATAATATAGAAATTCAAAATCGTGAGAACGCCGCCGGCAATGCCTCCGACCAGCACCGTCCAGTCAAATTTTCCGCCGAGCGCAAATACCGCAATCATCAAACCCACAAGAAGCATTTCGCCCGCAGCGATGATCATGGTTTCGCGTTTTACAAATTTTGCGCCGTCCATTTCTTCCCTCCCCGCTTAATCATGATCATTGAACGATACGCCTGAAATCTCTTGTTTCTTTTTCTTCGATTTGTCCAGGCGTTCCATCGCCTTTAAAGAAACCTTGAGCCCGTCAAGCGCCGTAATCAAACCGATTATGCAAAACAGAATTACGCACCACGCACCGAGCGAAAACCGGTTTTTCAGCCATATGCCCAACCATATGAATCCAACAAGCGGCATCGCAACACCCATGCCAAGCTGCGTAATCCAAACGAGCATGTTCAGTTCCTTCATATTAATACCTCAATTCTTGCACCTTACCATTTTACTATAGATTGTGTCAAATAGCAAGTGGAATCGCCATGATTTTCCATTCATTCGCCAATTTTACCTGTATCAGAGTCGTCCAAACCAAAAAATCGCTTTTCATTTCGTCCAAATACAGGCAAAGAAAATTATTTTCTCAAATCCGGAAATTTTTTTTCAAAAATGTCAACTTTTTCCGTTTTCCATGCGTCTAACGAATATAAGAAATATTTGGAGGTGCAAACCATGAAAAAACTTTCTTCCCTGATTCTCGTTTTAGCCCTGCTGTTTTCCTTCGCCGCAGGCGCAGAAGTTCCCCCGCCGACGGTTTATGCCAGGGCAACGCCTGCTGCTGACGAATATGGCTCCACACCTGATTCCATTGATGTCTATCAGCTCCCCGGCGAATATCGTCCTGTTATCGCTACAATCAAAAGCGGAACGCAGCTGCTCGTCACCTTTGAAGGCTCCACCTGGCACATCGTGAAGACGACTTCCGGCAATGTATCCGGTTGGGTTCGCGATGTTGATATTACCATCACCAGCCGCGGCTACTCTGCTGTAAACCACGGATGCGCAATTCTAAGCGCTGCCACCGTACAGTCTTCCGACGGCTACGCTTCCCTCAGATGGGGTCCTGCCACCTATTATGATGAGATGGATCGTCTTCCCAACGGCAGATATGTCTGGAGATACGAAACCATCGATGGATGGGCGCGCGTACTGCTTGAGGACGGCAGAATGGGTTATGTATACGGTAATCTTCTGAAGAAGGCCGACTTCATTATCGAATGGCCCTCCGGTCTGCACGCCTATGTCCAGGTAAGCGGTAACTCCGCTGGAACCAAGCAGGCTGCAAACTTCTCTTCCGGAAGCAGACCTGCACTCAGAACGGGCGATATTTTCGAAGTCATCAGCCAGCAGAATAATTTCTACGAGTTCATTCATCCCAAAACCGGAGAAACCTCTTTCATCTACTACGACATCGTAAGCGTTGAAAGCATCAACGAAACCGCTTCTTATGCCGCCCTTTACTATGACCATCCGCTCAGATACAATTGTGATATCATCACAAATATCCAGGCCGGCACCAAGTTAAAGGTTATGGCTTCCGACGGTTATGTCAGCTACGTTAAGTATGCCGACGGCGAAGGCTATGTATACGACTACACGCTCAAATATTAATCCCGTTTAGGAAAATGCTGTATAATAAAGCCCCGGGGATGTTCAGACAGCTGAATCATCCCCGGGGCTTTACATGCAAATGCGCTTTATGCTGCACAAAGCGCTTTATTTATCGTTATCCGATATTGTATACGCCGTCTTCTTCGCACTTGATATCCGCGTCATAAAACGCTTTGGCGCAGGCAATCATGTGCTGAACATCCTCGCATCCGGCGGTTTCGTAGCTTGAATGCATCGCAAGCTGCGCAAGGCCAATATCTACGGTATTCAGGGAGAAGTGGCTGTTGGAAATGTTGCCAAGCGTTCCGCCGCCGAGCATATCGCTTCTGTTGGCGAAGAACTGATACGGCACGTTCGCTTTATCCAGAATCGCACGAAGCATGGCTTTTGAAGCGCCGTCGGAAGTATATTTCTGGTTTGCGCTTTCCTTAATGACGATGCCGCCGTTCATCTGAACATTGTTGGTCGCATCGGAAAACTCCGGATGATTGGGATGCATGGCATGCGCATTGTCGCAGGAAAGCATCATGCCGGAGGAAGCTGCGCACATGTACGAGACCTCATCTTCGCCGAGGGCAAAAAACGCGCGCTTTAAAACGTCGGTCAGGAACGAAGAATCCGCGCCCTGCTTGGTGGTGGATCCGACTTCCTCGTTGTCGAACACAGCCAGCACCGGCATGCCGTTTTGAGGCTTTGCATCGATAAATCCCATGCATGTGGCATACGCACACTCAAGGTCGTCCAGTCTGCCGGCAGAAACGAATTCGTTGTTTTCGCCCCATACAGAGGGCTCCATTCTGGAATACAGGAAAAGATCACTGCCCAGAATATCCTTCTCATCCGCGCCCGCCGCTTCGGCGATCTGCTTTCTGAACATGCCTTTTGCACGGATGTCGCCGTACAGGGGCATAAGATCGGTCTGCGCGTTGAACTTATAGCCGTCGTTTACGCTTCTGTTCATGTGAATGGCAACGTTCGGGATGACAAGCATATCCTTATCGATGTTCACAAGGCGCGTTTCAACGCCTTTTTCCCCTTTTACCAGCACGCGGCCGGCAATGGACAGAGGGCGATCGAGCCAGGTGGAGAAAATCATGCCGCCGTAGCGCTCGGTATTAAGAAGGACATATTTGCCTCTTACTTCAAGCTCGGCATTTTCCTTGATTTTGAAAACCGGCGAATCGGAGTGGCTTGCGCAAATGCGGACGGAATCGATGTTTCCTTCGGGCACGATGAATGCAATAACGCTTGAAAGATTGCGCGTGACGTAATACTTTCCGCCCTTTTTAAGCGACCATTTTTTCGATTCCGCAAGCCTTTCAAAGCCATTTTTATCGAGAATTCCGGTCAAATTGTCAATCGCATGAAAGGCGCTGGGAGACGCCTTTAAAAAATCCAGTAAACCCTTTACAGCCATTTGGAAATCATCCTTTCGAGATTGTTTATGGGTTCGGGATATTTGACAAGCAAATATATGAGCGCAAGATGCGCCGGATAAAAGCCGTAGAAAAACCATTTTGGCAGGCGGACGTGTCTTTTGCGGATGGGCAGATAAATCAGCGGAAGCGCCAAAATGGCATAAAGCTGCATATTGCTGTACGTAAGTCCCCTTGTAAAATAACTGGGCATTCCCCAATACCACATGAAGAGGAAAACAGATACAAACGACACAACCGGCTTATCCAAAAAGATATAGAATAGGCAAATCAGCAAAACGCCCTTGACGCCGTAATCGAGCTTTCCCTGATACATCCATGCAAGCAGCACAAACGCAACCAGAAGCCAAGGCGACTTTGCGCGCACCGCGCCCAAAATACACGCGCCGGCTGCAAGGGTAAAAAAGATATTGCCTTTATTGGCATAAAAAAAGTCGTAGATCAGATCGAGCCGGTAGAAATTGTGCGTCCAATCAAAAGCGCCCATTTTCACATGCCCCATTGCGGTCATATACAGAGGATGAACGAGAATGCCCATGATCGCAAGCCTGAAGGCATATTTCCACACATTTCTCGAATACGCAGCTCCGACTGCGATACCGTAGGCGAAAAGCGGCATGGCGATTCGGCCGATGATGCGCATAAGATTGCCCGCCGGAAACAAAAACGCCCATTCGCCCGACGCGCGCATATACAAAAGTTCATAAAACGCGCCGTTTGAAAACAGCATCTTGCC
>JAZSFI010000593.1:0-4188 GCA_045532135.1 Clostridia bacterium
ACGACAATGCTTCCGGCTGCGGATTGCTGCTGGAATGCATGAATATCTATGCGGACATGATCCGAAAAGGAGAGGCGGCAAGACCCAAAAGAACGATTCGCCTTGCGCTGGGACAGGAGTGCATGGGATCCAATGCCTATCTTTTGAAACACCCTGAGCGCAAGGGGAAAATGTGCATTGTTGCAGACATGGTGGGGACGGAAAAGGTGGACAACGCAACCTTCGGCGTCTGGCATTCGCCGTTTTCCAACTGGTCATTTTTGGATGATCTTATCGAAGAAACCGTCCATAAAGCGAAAAAATTCGGCAATTTTCCGCACAGAAGTCGTCCGTACGGCATTGCAACGGACAACATGCTGGGCGATCCGGGCTTTCATATGCCCACAATCGCGTTGATTACGGAGCCTGCCAAGAGCTATCATTCCTCAATGGATACGCCTGAGAGGCTGGAAGAAAGCGTTATGCGCAGAAATGCATGGATTCTTCTTGAAATGATCGAAAAGCTTGCCTGCGCCGAGCGTGAAGAGGATTTGCTGAAAGAGCATAAATATACTGAAAATATGAAGAAACACGCAAAAACAGCGCTTGAAAAAAAGTTCTGGGAATCGAAAATTTGCGGCATGCAGGCGGAAAAGGAGGCGTTTTTGAAGGGGGCGGAGCATCCTTTGAATTTGTGCGCTTTCAATCTTCCCCAAAAACCGGAAGGCATCGAAAACATCCGCGTTACAAGGCTTATGAACGGCTGCATGACGCTTGACAAGGCGGATCCCGAAAGCGGGCGCGTGTTTGAGACCGCATGGAACACGCATCTTCATCGGCCGCTGTATTGGGCGGACGGCGAAAAAACGGTGTGGGAAATCGCCTGTCTTTGCGCGATGGAAGAAGGGAAGGACGACTATACGGCCTGGTATGAAGAATGCCTGTGCCTGATGCGCGCGCTTTCTGAAAGCGGAATCGTCCGGATGGAAAAAGCATAAGTTAATGAACAAATAACGATCAGGCGGGCGCGTGACCGGCTTGTGATACGCGGTTGTTTATGCTATACTCATAATCAGTTTTCAATAAAGGAGACAATGATATGCAGTACCGCAAATTCGGAAACACCGGCGTTGAAATTTCCTGCCTGGGCTTTGGCGGCATGCGCCTTCCTGAGATCCAGCATGAGGACGGCAGCTGGACGGTTGATCAGGAAAAAACCAATGAAATGCTCATGAAAGCCTATGAACTGGGCGTAAACTATTTTGACAGCGCGTTTTATTACTGCCATTCGGGCAGCGAAAGTGCCGTCGGCAAGGCGCTTGCGCCTGTGCGCGACAAGGTGTATATTTCCACCAAATGCCCTTTGGAGCTGGTAAACAGTCCCGAGGATTTTGAAAATACGCTCAACATCAGCCTTGAAAGGCTCGGCACCGATTATGTCGATTTTTATCATTTCTGGGGAATCAACCAAAAAGTGTTTGACGAGAAAATCGTTCCCATGAAGCTCATGGAAAAAGCGACGGAGCTCAAAAAGGCCGGCAAAATCCGCCATATTTCCTTCTCCTTCCACGATTCTCCCGCGGCGCTCAAGCACATCATCGACAACGGCTGGGCGATGGAGAGCGTGCTTCTTCAGTACAACCTTCTGGACAGAGTCAATGAAGAAATGATCGCGTACGCCAAGGAAAAGGGTTTGGGCGTGGTTGTCATGGGTCCTGTCGGCGGCGGCCGCCTTGCGTATCCTACGGAGCTTTCCATGAAGCTTGGAAGCGGAAACCTCAATACGTATGAGCTGGCGCTGCGCTTTGTTCTCGGAAACCCGGGCGTATGCTGCGCGCTTTCCGGCATGCAGACAACCGAAATGGTGGAAAAGAACGCTCGCATTGCCTCCCTTGAAACGCCCATGACCGAGGAAAAATGGCGTGAGGCAGGCGAAAGCATGGAAAATCTCAAGAAATTCTCCGAGCTGTACTGCACCGGCTGCGGCTACTGTCAGCCCTGTCCCAAGGGAATCAATATTCCGAAAATCTTTGAAGCCTATACCTATCACAATGTGTACGGCTTGAACGATCTTGCCAAAAACACCTTTAACGGTTATGTGATGAACGAAAAACAGCCCGGCGCAACGTCGGATGCCTGCGTAGACTGCGGCCATTGCGAGAAAAAGTGCCCGCAGCATTTAAAGATCCGCGAACTTCTTAAAAAGGCGGAAAGCGCGCTCAAAGCGCTGTAAGGAAAAATTATACACAGGCTTTCCTGCGCAGGAAGGCAAAAACAGCACGGATTGTCTTAGGACGTCCGTGCTGCTTTACTTGGAATCATTCATAAAACAAACCGAAGTCTGTTTTATGTTTTTGGAAACCGGAATTGACATAAATGCATTTTGATGCTATATTGAACCAAGAAATGAAAGGAGGCGAAGATATGCTTTTATTCTTCGTCCGTCACGGAGACCCTTGTTATCATCCGGATTCCTTGACGCCGCTGGGCATTCGTCAGGCGGAAGCCGTCGGAAGACGGCTTGCGGCCAGAGGTCTCGACCGCATATTTTCTTCGCCCATGAAGCGCGCTATGCAGACGGCGCAGCCTGCAGCAGAAATGCTTCACAAGCAGATTGAAATCCTTGATTTTGCCAGCGAAGCGCATGCGTGGGAGGAGTTTACCTTCATCCGGGCAGACGGATGCCGCGTATGGGCTGCCGAAGATCCCGAAACGCAAAAGCTTTTTGCATCGCCCGAAGTGCGCGCTCTGGGCATGAAGTGGTATACGCACCCTGCGTTTGAAAACGGAGCTTACCAAAAAGGCATGGAGCGCGTTGCCCGTGAAAGCGATCGGTGGCTGGCATCGCTCGGATATGTGCGCGACTGGACGGAGGGCGTCTACCGCGAGGAACGGAAAAACGATGAAAGAATCGCCCTGTTTGCTCATGCGGGCTTCGGGAGCGTGTTTTTCAGCAATCTTCTGGGCATTCCCTATCCTGTATACACGCAGCTGTTCGAGTTAAGCCACAGCTGCGTAACCGTCATCGAGTTTAAAGGAAGGGACGGCCTTGTCATACCCAGAGCGCTCACGATGTCAAACGATGCGCATCTGTACGAAGAGCGGCTCAGGCTCAACGGAAGGCCTGCGTTTTGAGATTGCCGGAAACCTTTGTGAAGAAATACGAGCGCCCGAAAAGATCAATTTCTTTTCGGGCGCTTGTTTTTTTACAGAAGCTTCATCACATGCGGGCTCAGGGCCTGAAGGAATTTGATGCAGTCGTCCATGTCGGGAGAAGTTACTAAGACGGCGAAAATGAGGTTTCTGTTTTCGCCGTAGAGAATGCCCGCATCGTGAGCGATGTCGGAAAGGCCGCCGGTTTTGTGCGCGGCCTTCTGCGCGGGATTCGAATCCATCAAAAGTTCCTTGTCCTTTTGGCGAAGGAGGATCGGGATGGCGGTTTCTGACTGGAAAGGCGTTAAGGTGGTCTGCGTATACAGCATTTCGTACAGCGCCTTCATGTCCTTGGCGTTTGTGTTGTTTTCATTGCCCTGTCTGGCTGCTTCATAGTCCAGCATATGGCGGCGAAGAAGAGTGCTTTCAAGACCGATTTTTTTGGAATACGCGTTTATTTTGTCCATCGTGAAATAATCGATCAGCACGTTGGTTGCGGAATTGTTGCTTTCCGTGATCATGTATTCAAGCAAAATGGACAGGGGAACGTCATATCCGTCCTTGATGACGGGCGCTTCATCGCCGACGCACTGTCTGTTTTCCACATGGATGACGGTATCCAAGGAGAGTTTTCCGTTTTCCACTTCTTCCAGCGCGCACATCATGATGGGCGTTTTGATGAGGGAGGCGCTTTTAAAAACGAGGTCTTCTTTATAGCTTACGATGCATTCGTCCGTATCCGCGTCGTAAATGGCGCAGCCGCAGGTGACATTAAATTGTTTTTCGAGATCAGTTACGATAGTTAGAAGCATGTTTCTTTCCTTCTTTCCTTATTATATGCCGCTGTCTTTTGGATCGAGGTTGGGTTTTGGGTAGGCGGATTTATCGCTCAATACCATTTCCATGATCTCTTCAAACGATGTCCATTCGACTCTGTCTGAGAGAAACTCGTTTATGCGGCGGGCAACTTCGTCCAAAATGCGAAGTCCGGTTCCCAGACCGGTGGACATGAGGCTTTGCCAATGCGTGATCAGGATGGGATAGCCCCCGGTTTCA
>JAZSFI010000482.1:0-3412 GCA_045532135.1 Clostridia bacterium
ACAACGACACCGACAAAGCCATCTGCGTCATCGACCTTGATACCGTAATGCCGGGCTCGGCGCCTTACGATTTCGGCGACGCCATCCGTTTCAAGTCGGATCGTAGCCATGTCGTTCTGTGAGCCAAGGAGTTGGGTTTCCTAATTGTCTTCCTAAGACCGCTTGGCCTCCGACTTACAACGACACCGACAAAGCCATCTGCGTCATCGACCTTGATACCGTAATGCCGGGCTCGGCGCTTTACGATTTCGGCGACGCCATCCGTTTCGGCGCGTCCACCGCCGCCGAGGACGAAGAGGATTTGAGCAAGATCAGTCTTGATATGAATCTGTTTAAGCAGTTCACCGCAGGCTTTTTAAGCGAGGTTCGGGGCTTTATTCCGGATCATGAAATCCGCCTTCTGCCCTTGGGCGTTAAGGTTATCACCTGCGAACTTGCGATGCGCTTTTTGACGGACTATATCGACGGCGATCTGTATTTCAAGGTGCGTTCGCCCGAACACAACCTGATCCGCGCCCGCGCGCAGATGAAGCTTCTGACCGACATTGAGAGCAAGTCCGAAGAAATGGACAAAGTGATCGATGAGCTTCTGAAATAAAGAAGAACCCTTTTCACTTTACAGGCGTAGAATGCATCCGAAGGGGTGTGTTCTATGCCTGTTTTTGTTTCGAAATTCGGCGGAACCTCGCTGTCAAGCGGCGAAAGGTTTCTTCATGTCTTAAACATCGTCCGTGAAAATCCCAAAAGACGCTTTGTCGTCGTCTCTGCGCCCGGAAAGCGCTTTAAGGGAGACGAAAAAATCACCGACCTGTTGCTTGAATGCGCCGAAAGCAAGGGAAAGGCGATTTTTGCGGAGGTGCGCAGGCGATTTGGGCGCATTGCCGAATGCGCAGGCGTTTCCATTGAGGAAGAAATGGAGGAATGCGAAAAAAAGATTTTTTCCGGCGCGTCAAAAGCATACGCTGCTTCCCGGGGCGAGTTTCTGAGCGCAAAGATTTTCTCAAAGATGAGCGGATTTTCCTTTCTGGATCCTGTTTCCGCCGTATATTTTGAAAAGGGTGCAATCAATGAGAACAAAACCAAAAGCGCCATTCAGAGCGCTTTTCAGAGGGAAGGCAGAATTGTTATGCCCGGTTTTTACGGCGCGGACGAAAACGGAAGCGTCTTTCTGTTTCCGCGCGGCGGCAGCGATACATCAGGCGCCATTGCGGCGGACGCCGTTTGCGCGGAACTGTACGAAAACTGGACGGATGTGGACGGCGTTTTCGACAAGGATCCGAACAAACATGAAGACGCCCGAATCATAAGATGCCTTTCGTATGATGAAACGGAGCGTATTGTTAATAGGGGCGCGGCAGTTCTGCACCCGGACGCCGTGTTCTGGGCGAGAAAAAATCAAACGCCCATTCTTGTCAAAAATACGTTTCATCCAGATCATCCCGGCACCTTGATAAAGCAATAATTGTCCATTTTGCGTTGCCATCGTGTTTTAAAATGGTTTTTTCTGTTAACGAATCCACGGTCTTGTTTTATTTAGGTTTATTTTCTTAATTTTGCTTGCTTTTTTTATAAAAAATGCCTATTATAAAGGGACAGACAGACACCCACGCAACTAAAAGGAGCACTACGATGAATATTAAAGTATATTATGTCAGTCCCAAAGGCTGCGCAGAAGCCATTGCGGATGCGATTGCGCGCGAAGTCAAGTGCACCAAGGAAGCGCTCATGCCGGCATATCCCCCGGAGAATGTAGCGATGATGTTCATCGGCTGCGAAGGCGGCAGGGCAGACAAGGTGACGATGGAGTTTTTAAGCTCTTTAAACACCAACCGCGTAAGAAACGCCGCGCTTTTCTCCTGCAACGCCAAGCGTGACAACGTTGCCATCGAGCAGATGCGGGAAGTTCTGACCGCGCGAGGCATCAATGTTTTGAAAGGCTCCGTCGCTTTTCCCGGGAAGTCCTTCTTCGGCGGCAAGCGTCCCGGCGCGGAAGATCTTGAAAACGCGAGAAATTACGCAAAAGAATGCATCGAAGCGATTCTGAGCAAGTAAACCAATCAAAAAGAAGCTGTCTTAAAACAAGTTTTGCTTTTGGTTTTAAAGAAATGCTTCCTATAATATTACGGGACGGGAAACCCGTCCCCTACAACGGAAACACGATGGTTTCTTCCTGTAGGGGACGGGTTTCCCGTCCCAGTTTCGTATTTTTTTGCCTTTGGCAAAGAGTTTTAATATTCCTCTTTTTGAACGCGCTTTCTGTTGTATTTGGTTTTGTCTTCCTTTTTTCTGGACACGGGGGAGATGCTCCACGTTGCCCGCGCGCGTCTGTCCAGCTCTTTTTGCGCCTTCCGGCTCAGTTTTTCGCGGGGAATAAATTTTTTCATAAGGCGTACCTCGTTTTTTGTCGATGATCCATTATAGCAATTTATTTGGATCTTTGCAAATGGATACGCTGTCTTCTTTACTTTCCCGTTAGAATATGCTATTATTTTTGGCGACGGGAGGGGGAATTTTCGTGTTTTTGAAAATCAGGGAGCTGTTTTTGGTGTTTGCCAAAATCGGCTTGTTCACCTTTGGCGGCGGATATGCGATGATTTCGGTGATCGAGAACAACTGTGTGGAGAAGAGAAAGTGGATCACGCACGATGAAATGATGGACGTGACTGTGATGGCGGAATCCACGCCCGGGCCGATTTCCATCAATATGGCGACGTATGTGGGCTTTAAGCGGGCGGGGATCCCCGGCGCGGTTTCGGCGACAATCGGCGTTGTGCTTCCGTCGTTTCTGATTCTTTTTCTGCTTGCAAACGTTTTGGATCGGCTGCTCGCTTATCCTGTTGTTTCCAACCTTTTCCGCGGTATTCGTCTGGCGGTCCCGATTCTGATTCTGGACGCCGGATTTAATATGGTCAAAAAGATGAAGAAAACGCCGCTTGCGTGCGCAATTGTGGTTTGCGCGATGATCGCGATGTTTTTTGTCAATTATTTCTCCATCCGCTTTTCTTCGATTGCGCTGATGGTAATCTGCGGCGCGCTCAGCTTTTGCGCGTTTATGATTTTTGACAGGAAGGGGGCGCGCAAATGATCCATCTGCACCTCTTTCTGGGTTTTCTGAAGGTTGGACTTTTTGCCTTTGGCGGCGCATACGGCGCGATTCCCTTGATCCGGGACGTAGTATTGTCCTATGGCTGGCTGACGGACGAAGCGCTTTCAAACATGATTGCGGTCAGCGAGTCTACGCCCGGCCCTATCATGGTGAATCTTGCCACCTATGTCGGCGCATCGCAGGCGGGCATAGGAGGGGCGCTTCTTGCAACCTTTGCCGTGGCGCTTCCTTCGTTTTTTGTTATTCTTATTCTGACGGCGATTTTGAAAAACGCCCTCCGGAACCGATATGTTCAGGCAGCGCTTT
>JAZSFI010000305.1:0-4202 GCA_045532135.1 Clostridia bacterium
AATCCACGCCCGCTGAGTCGTTGTCTTCAGAAATCAAATAGTGGTTGGCGGCGAGGGTGTACTCGAATCTGCCTTTATCCGAGAGGGCCATCCGGTCTCTTTCGATGCCGAGCCAGACGCGGATTTTTCCTTTGTATTTCTCCTTCAGGGCTTTTACGCTTTCTATGTATTTTTCCTCGTTTTCAAGGGATAATCCATAGGGAAGATCAACGCTCTGGCGCGCATGCTCGGAAAAACCGATGGCGGTAAAACCCAGGCCGAGCGCAGCTTCAATCATTTCCTCAAGGGTGTTTTTCCCGTCCACATAGGCCGAGTGCGTGTGGGGATTGGATGTAATCAGCATTTCTGAAAACGTCTCCTTCCGACAGGATGTGCGGATTATAGCATGTTTTTCTGCGTTTGTAAATCAATAAAAAAACGCCCGGATTATTTTTGTTCGGGCGTTTTCGTCTGCGTCTTTTTGACCACGTTTTTGGCTTTTCCCTCCGAAAAAGCGAACCAGCCGCGCAGATAGTCGCCGATTTCGCCGGGGGCGGTTTCCATACACACGTGCCCGGTGTTCAGTACGTGTTTTTCTGCGCCGGGCAGACGCTTTACAAGCTTTATCGGAATCTGACCGCCGAAAATGCGGTCGTTTGCGCCCCAGATCATCATAATGGGCGTGTTTACCGAATAGACATCATCGTTTAAAAGATAGCCTTCGCGCAGATGCCGCACAAGCGAGGGAAGGACGCCTTTTCTTTGAAGCATCTTGAAAAGAGCCTGCGCGCGTTCCTTGGAGCGGGGCGTACCGTACAGGCGGGCAAGAAGGCGGTCAAACGGCTTTTCTCTGGTAAGAAAATGCTTGAGAAGCGCGTTCAGGATCGGTTCGCCCGCGCTTGAGGTCAGAAAACGGTGGAAGGGAGAAGCCTGACCGGATTCCACAACGGGATTCAGAAGCACTCTTGAAAGCGTGCTGTCCGGCTGATACAGCGCCATGGTCATGACGGCGGCGGCGCCGCTTCCGTGACCGATCAGATGCCATTTGCATCTTTCGTCGCCCCTGCGCCATTCAACTTCGTCCAGAATGCCCCAGAGAATGCGGGTGCGGGTGTCGTTGTCCTGCGGAACCTTGGGGGAAACCGGGTTTGCGCCAAAGCCGGGCAGATCTGCGCTTACGCACAGAACGCCGTTTTTGCTCAGGTTCGTAAGCAAGGCCGACCACGAGGCGGGGTCTCCGATGGGGGAGGACACGAACAGTGCGCGCGCAGTGATTTCGCCTTCCGGCTCATAAATCTGCGCCTGAACGCGAATGCCCTGAAAGGAAAGGCGTATGCGTTTTAACGGCATTTTTCTGTCCACCTCCTTGGTTCCATAAAACTGCATCGTGTATTGTATCACATTTTTTGCAAGCGTTGGTTTCCAATGTGTTGCACGAAAGCTACATTTCACTGACAATCCATGGATAATCGGCGGGTATGTTTTGCCCGTGTTAGTTTTTTGCGATGAAATGAACAGGAATTTCAATGTTATATCACATTGTTGCCTTTTGAAAATCGGGGAAAGTGTGGTATAATAGGGAATGGAATTTCAAGATCCTTGGAGGTTTACGGTATGGGTTCTTTTAAAAGTGCGCTTTATCGCTTTTTTTCCGGAAGACGCGGAGTGGATCAGCTTTCCGTTGCGCTTCTTGTTTTGTCCATTGTTTTAAGTCTTTTGTCGTCCATTTTGCGCCTCGGAATTCTCGGCACGCTTTCCATGGTTTCGTGGGTGTATGCGCTTTTCAGAATGCTTTCCAAAAATATTAACGCAAGGGAAAAGGAAAACAGATGGTTTCTGTCGAAATATACGCCCGTTCATTCGAACTTCAAGCAGGCGAAGGTTCGATTTAAAAACCGAAAAATCTATCTCTACTATCGCTGCCCCAACTGCCGCGCATGGCTGAAGCTGCCCAGAAATATCGGCGAAAAGACGGTTACCTGCGGAAAGTGCCAGGCGACGTTTAAGAAGAGGGCGTAGGGGAAGAGCGAATGTTCGGATATGTGAATATCAATCAGGATGCGCTGAGCGAAAATGAAATCGCGCGCTTTAAAGAGGTCTATTGCGGCGTCTGCCGCGCATTGAGACTGGGCGAAGGGCATTTGTGCCATTTGGCGCTGAGCTATGACTTTGCGTTTTTGGGCCTTTTGCTGAACGCGCTTTATGAGTGCGGGGAAGAAAAGGGCGAAAAGAGGTGCGAGGCGCACCCCAAGAAAAAACAGCCGTACGCCATCAGCAGGTATGTGGAATATGCCGCTGACATGAATGCGCTTTTATACTATTTAAGCGCGCTTGACGGATGGCTGGACGACAAAAACTATGTAAAGCTTGCGTTTTCCAAGGCGCTTAAAAAGCGGGCGCTTTCGGTCAGGGAAAAATATCCCCGCCAGGCATGCGCCATTGAGACGGAGCTTGGGCGCCTCAGCGAAATCGAAAAGGCGCGTCTTAACGATCTGGACGCGGCTGCCTCATGTTTCGGAAGGCTTTTGTCCGAAGTGTTTGTGCCCGAGGAGGATGCGTGGAGCCGTTATTTGCGCACTATGGGTTATTCGCTCGGAAGGTTCATCTATTATATGGACGCGTGGGATGACGCGGACAAGGACAAAAAAACGGGCTCGTACAACCCGCTTTTGGCGATAAAGGAAAATGCGGATTACGAAGAAACCGTTCAAAGAATTCTGACGCTTGAAATCGCCGAATGCGCCATGGCGTTTGAAAAACTTCCGATTCTGCAGGATGCAAACATTTTGAGGAATATCCTGTATTCGGGCGTTTGGGCGAAGTATTATAAAAGCAAAGAGGAAGAAAGCAAAGGGAAGGACAGGATTCTATGATTCAGGATCCGTATCGCGTGCTGGGCGTATCGCCGGGCGCAAGCGATGACGAAATTAAACAGGCTTACAGAAGGCTTGCAAAAAAATATCACCCCGACGTGAACCACGGCTCACCCGAGGCGGAGCAGAAGATGAAGGAAATCAATGAGGCGTATGATATGATTGTCAATCATAAATATACGCCCGGTCAGAATGCTTCAGGCGGTTATCAGAGCTACGGCGGCGGATATCAGGGCGGCTATCAGAGTTCGTCCGAGCGCGGATACCGCGATCCGTTCGAAGGCTTCGGCGGGTTTGGCGGATTCGGCGGTTTCGGTGGGTTCGGCGGCTATGAAAATGCGGGTCAGAGACGCTCGTATGAGGCGGGTGCGAACGAATCCAGCGATATGCGCGCCGTGCGCAATTATTTGAACAGCGGACATTTTTCTGAAGCGCTCAATCTTTTGTCGCGCATCACGGTTAGAGACGCGCGCTGGTGTTACTATTGCGCCGTGGCGAACGAAGGACTCGGAAACCGCGTGAACGCGCTGAACTACGTTAAGCAGGCCGTTCAGATGGATCCGAACAATCAGGAATACCATGAAATGCTCAATCGCCTGCAATATGCGGGCGGCGCATACCAGAATTACAATCGGAATTTTTCGGTTCCGAACGTCAATTTCAATCCACTGTGCATGGGTCTTTGCCTGATGCAGTTGTGCTGCGGAAGAGGCATTTTCTGCTGCTGAGACATATTCCGCGAAAAAACGACGGGAACGGCTTTTGCGCCGTTCCCGTTTTGTTTATTTGAATATTCCCGAAAGGCAGATGGATAACGCGGCTGCGCCCGACAAAATCAGAATAAAATAGGGAAGTACGCCCGATATGGACAGTGCAATGGCGGTAAGCGAAGCGCATGCGAGAAGGGAAAAAAGCGTTCGTCTTCCGTTTTTGTTTTTAATAAGGACGACAAGAACAACTGCGAAAAGGGCAAGGACGCTTAAAAGCTGGCTTATGCGAACGGGGCCCCAATACAGGCTGTCGGATCGAAGCCCTTCCACAATCATGCGCTCAAAGGCGTACATGGAGACATAAAAGCAGGTTTCCGCGCCGGTGAATGCAAAAAGGCGCTTTTTTTCAAAAATCAGGCACAGAATTACAATCAGAAAACACCACGCGGATTCGTAGAAAAATGTGGCTGCGAAATAGGCGTTTTCAGCAGGGATAAACACGGACACGGGGAAAAACCACAAGGAAGGATTCGTGATTTTTATTCCGTAGGCTTCCTGATTTACAAAATTTCCCCAGCGGCCGATCGCCTGCCCAAGCGCAATGGATACGGATGCGAGATCAAACAGCTTTATAAAGGAA
>JAZSFI010000077.1:0-4424 GCA_045532135.1 Clostridia bacterium
CGCTTTGTAAAAATTACAAGCGATTTTCCGGCGAAATTGATTTGATCGCGAAGGACAAGGACACAATTGTGTTTATTGAGGTTAAAGCGCGTAAGAGCGTATCAAAGGGTTCGCCGGCTGAAGCCGTCACAAGAACAAAGCAAAGGCGCATCATGATGACCGCGCTTATGTATTTGAAGGAAAACCATATATACGGCGCAAAAATGCGTTTTGACGTAGTAGCGATGACAGGGGAAAGCATCAAATACATACGTTCCGCCTTTGACGCAAACCAATTCCGCATGAACAAATAAATGGGAATTTTCGTCCATAAACCGGACGCCCTTTTTCAAATAAACAAACGAGGATCATTTTATGCGAAAACTTTCTTCCATTGTATTATGTTTTCTTTTGCTTTTTGCGTTTTCGGCAAACGCAGAAAACATGCTGAAAAATCCCTCCTTTCAGGAATTGGACGCTATGTCTCTTCCCGAAAACTGGTACACCGATGCGTGGAATTATCAGAACACCCTGTTTTCCGTCGAAACGCTTGAAAACGGCGAAAACGCGATTGTCATTTACAATTTTTCCGAAAATGACGCGCGCTTTGTTCAGGATGTAAGCGTCAGGGAAAACACAGTCTATAAATTCACATGTCTTGCCAAAGCGGAGAACATAGACAAAATTGATGCGATGGGCGGCTGCATATCGTTTTTGAACACAAGCGTATATTCGGATGCAGTTTACGATACAAACGGAGAATGGGTGCCCCTTACGCTTTACGGAAAAACCGGAAAAAACCAGACAACGCTGTCCGTCTGCGCGCGCCTGGGCGGTTATGGATTTACTTCAAGCGGAAAAGCGTATTTCAAAGCCTTCACCATGGAAGAAGCCCGCGCAGCCGATCTTGCCGAAAGCGGCATCACCCCTGCATCTTTGGCAACCTTTGCTCCCTCAAACGATTCCTTCGCCTCTTCAGAAGCACAGGAAGCGCCCGTACGCATAACAGAAACGCATATTCTTTTTTCTTTCGCTGTCCTGCTTTTTATTCTTTATGCATGGCGCATAAACCGCGTTCAGCTTTCAAAAAACCTAAACAGGGAAAATCCGCTGTATACGTCCCTTCTTTTGTCCTGTCTTGTTCTTTTTGGGCTCGTCATCCGCGTGATCATTGCGCTCCGCTACCGCGGCTATGCCGTAGATGTCGGAAATTTCGAAATCTGGGGAAGCACCTTTTTCAAAAACGGCGCGGCCTTCTATTCGCAAAGCGGACTTCACGACTATCCCCCGCTTTACATGCTGATTCTTGGATTGAGCGACCTTATAAGAAGAATCCTCGGCATCGCATATGATTCAAGCGTGCACGTTCTTTTGATCAAGCTCACGCCCATCTTCTGCGATCTCATTTTCGCCTGTCTTCTGTATATTCTCTCCCAAAAGGAATTCGGTCATCGCCGCGCGCGCTGGCTGCTCGTTTTAGTACTTTTCAATCCCGCATACATCATCAACAGCGCGGCATGGGGACAAGTGGACAGCGTGCTTGCCCTTTCAATCGCCCTGTGCCTCATTTTTGCCGTACAAAGCAAGTGGCATATCGCCCTTCCCGTGTTCGCCGTTTCGATGCTTTTAAAACCGCAGGCGCTTTTGTTCGGCCCGCTGGGTCTTGTAGCTTTTCTCTATGACGCATGCAAAAACAGAAAAAACGTTCCGTTTCTTGTCCGCATGGGTCTGTCCCTTGTCATATCCCTTGCGATTCTGTATCTGGCTGCAGCCCCGTTTGCAGTATACGAGTCGAAAATGCTGGGCGAAAGTTTTTTAAAGACCGTTGCCTCGCCCGTTCATTGGCTCATAAACCTCTATTCCGACACAACCTCCGGCTATTCCTACATCACGGTAAATGCGCTCAATTTCTATCAGCTTTTCGATCTGAACTGGGCCAACATCGCTCTGCATCCGGAGTTTAAAACATTCTCCTGGATCATGATGGCGTTTGCCTATGTCTCATCGGCGCTCATCTATCTCGTCTCCCGCGACAAGAAGTCGCTCCCGCTGACAGGCGCGCTTCTGATTTCCCTGATTTATGCTTTCGGCCCGATGATGCACGAAAGATATCTGTTTCCCGCGCTCGCTTTGCTTCTTTTAAGCTATGTGTGGTATAAAGACAAGCGCATTTTGTATGTGTTTTTCGCCTTCACTCTCACGCAGTATTTGAATCAGGCGCTGGTGCTTCAGTGCGGCATGGTTCCGGAATATGGCAACATGGGTCATCTTTCTTCCTCCGAAGGCATTTTGAACAAATCCCTTTCGATCGTGAACATTCTGGGCGCTGTATATTTGATCTATCTTTCCGTCGATATTGCGATTTTCAAGCATGTAAAGCACATAACATACGCGTCCCCCCTCGTGAATCCGCCGAAAACGCGCATCGAAAAGAATTCCGACTGCAAAATGCATATCAATAAGCGCGACTGCATCCTGATGCTTTCTGTAACCGCGGTATACGCCATTGTCGCCTTTTTGAATCTCGGAACTTTAAAGGCGCCCGAAACCTTCTATAAAAACAGCGACTACAGAGAAGAAATCGTATTTGATCTTGGCGAAGCGAAGCCCTTCCGCATGACCTATTACGGCGGCATCAGCCCCGCCCGCTTCACCGTTTCTCTTTCAAACGACGGCGAAAACTGGACGGAAGAGAACTACGCCGTATACTCGGAGGGCGATATCTTCCGCTGGCACTGGTGGGCGCCGAAAACATACGAAAACGGTGAGTTCAAAAACGCTTCAATGCCCCCGTATGCCGCGCGCGGCGTTTCCGGGCACGCATATGTGAACTATCCGACTTCAAATCATCCCTATCCCGAACAGACTGCGCGCTATATCCGCCTGACCATCGAAGGAATCGGGCTTCCCCTTCATGAAGTCGGCTTCTGGGACGTTGAAAACAAAACGCTGTACGAAATCAAATCTGTAACGGGAAGCATTCCTGGCGCGGAATATGAACGTCTGATCGACGAACAGGATACCGTCGCCTTTACGCCGAGCTACTTTAACGGCATGTATTTTGATGAGATTTATCATGCGAGAACCGCTTATGAGTTTGATAACGAGCTTGAAGTTCTCGAATGGTCGCACCCGCATCTTGGAAAAATTCTCATCATGTTCGGCATCCGCCTTTTCGGCATGAATCCGTTCGGATGGCGCTTTATGGGAACGCTGTTTGGCGTATTCATGCTGCCGGCAATGTATCTTTTTGCCAAACAGCTTACAAAGAAAACGTCCCTTTCCTTTATCGCGATGTTCCTCATGGCTGTCGATTCCATGCACTTTACGCAAAGCCGCATCGCAACCGTCGACACCTACGCGGTTTTTTTCATCATTGTCATGTACATGTTCATGTTCAGATACTGGCAAATGAACATGAATAAAGATCCGTTCACCAAAACGCTTGTCCCCTTGGGGCTTTCCGGTCTTTTCTTCGGTCTTGCATGCGCAAGCAAATGGATCGGACTCTATGCCGGAATCGGGCTTGCGGTCATCTTCTTTACAAGCGTGTACCTGCGCTTTAAAGAGTATCTTTATGAAAGGCAAAACGGCCCCCGGGATATGGACGGAAATATGCGCGCTTTCCCAATGAGGCTTGCTTGCACGCTCCTTTTCTGCATATTGATGTTCATCATCGTCCCCGCCATCATCTATTTCCTCACCTATTACTGGCATTTTGCGCCCAAGGGCAGGTTCAACCTTCAGGAAGTCATAAGCATGCAAAAGCAGATGTTTAACTATCACAACGGTCTTGCGCATGACACGCATTTCTTCCGCTCGCCCTGGTACGAATGGCCGCTGATTGAAAAACCGATGTGGTATTATTCCTCCGATACGGTTTATCTGGGACTCGGCGTAGTCTCCTCCATTTCCTGCATGGGCAACCCCGCCGTTTGGTGGACGGGCGCAGTTGCGCTGACAGTGATTCTGATCCTCCCTGCAGTTTCAAAAAGAACGTCATCCGCGCCGTTTTTGATCGCCGTCGGCTTTATGTCCCAGTTCCTGCCGTGGGTACTGATCAAGCGCTCCACGTTCATCTATCATTATTTTGCCTCCGTTCCTTTTATCATTCTTGCAACGGTCTATCTTCTCGGAAAGCTTAAAAAGCTCGATTCCTATGCTTTCGTGACTGCGTCCGTCACACTTTGCACGCTTGCGCTTTTCCTGTTTGCCGCTTTTTATCCGCTGGAATCCGGCTTCCCCTGCGCTTACGAATACGCGCTTCATCTGCGCTGGTTTGACTGGTACAATTTCGCGCCTCAATAAAAATCCGCTTACAAAGGAGTGCGTTACAGCATGCTGTCCACAACGCTTTCATACGGTCTGTCCGGCATCGATGGGCTGCAGATCACGGTCGAAGTCAACGTTTCCAACGGGCTTCCCGCCTTTGAAATCGTCGGCCT
>JAZSFI010000040.1:0-1600 GCA_045532135.1 Clostridia bacterium
GAGGATGTTGAGCAATCTGTCCTCGCCGTAAAGCTGTTCATTTGCGTCGGTGGCTTCGGTTACGCCGTCGGTGTAAAGATATATCTTATCGCCCGGCTGAAGCTGAAGCTCGTTCTTGCGGTAGCGGATGCCCTCCATGCCGGCAAGCACAAAGCCGGGACGGCTTCTCAGGTATTCAAACTTTCCGTCCTTGCGTTTGAGAAGCGGAGGATTGTGTCCGGCGTTGACATAAATCATTCTGCCGGTGGAAATTTCAATCAGGCACGCCCATGCCGTTACAAACAAGCCCGCGCCGTTGTTTTCGCACAGCTGGTCATTGGTGCGCGTAAAAACCTCGGAAGGCTGCATGCCGCCAAGCGCATTGTTCTTGATCAGCGTTTTTGCAATCACCATGAACAAAGCCGCCGGAACGCCCTTTCCGGATACGTCGGCAATGACGATCATCAGGTGATCTTTGTCAACAAAGAAATAATCGTAGAAGTCGCCGCCGACCTCCTTGGCAGGCTTCATCGTCGCATGAATGTCCACTTCCGCGCGGTCCGGGAACGCGGGGAAAATGCTGGGCAGCATGGAAACCTGGATATTCGTGGCAAGGTCGAGCTCCGCACCGATGCGTTCTTTCTCTCCGACCACGGTTTTCAGGTTCACCATGTAGTTTTTAAGATCGCGGGTCATATCGGAAATGCTGCCGGAAAGAAGCTCGATTTCATCTCCGGTCTTTACGGGCACTTCCTGATAGGTGAGCTTTTCGGGATCGTCGCCCGCTTCTTCGCTGTTTACAACAAAGTCGCGCACGCTCGCTGCAAGGCGGGTAACCGGGCGAACAACGTTTCTTCCAAGAACGCTCAAAAGAACAATCAGGAAGATCACAAGCAGCACGCACGCTGCAACCGCCATAACAATCAGATAATCATTGAGATTGTCTTTAATATCGTCCATACTGAGGTCAAGGGCAAGCACGGCGACCGCCTCGCCGCTCTTCGTAAAGATGGGCGCATAGCCCGTCAGCTGATAGCCGTAAAGGTCGGTATCGTTTACATAAAACTGTACGCCGGCGTTTTCGGGCGCATAAAGGCTTTTCCAGAAAACAAGCGTTGTTGCATAGTCGAAATCCGCATCCGGATCGCCCACTTCGCCCAAAACGGATTCATCGCCGATGTGGCTGATGTAGTCCGGGTCCTCCGCAATTTCTTCGGGCGTAAAGCCGTTCATCACGAAGTTCATTTCCTTATGCGTAGAGGGATTCGGGAAGGAAACGATATAGATATAGCTGATTTCGCTGTTCTGCTTTACGGCGCAGAGCATCTTTTGCGCCTTCAGATACGCCTCGCCCTCTTCGCCCTTTTGAAGATTCTCTTTAAGCGCGTCGCCGTCCACCGTGGAATGCGCGGTGTCCAAAAGCGCCCTGGCATAGCTTTCATATCTTTCGAGCATGCTGTTTTTGTACGCGTTATATCCGACCGTCGATAAAACGACCGTCAGAATCAGCGCAAATGCAGCGCAGTACAGAGCGATTCGTGTTCCGAGTTTCCTTCTGGTCAAAAAGCTCTCCCCCATTCATTCACGGCGCTCCGAGAGATACTTTTCATCTCTCGTTTCG
>JAZSFI010000496.1:0-3393 GCA_045532135.1 Clostridia bacterium
TTAACGTTACATCAAAACCGGCTCTCTGCACAAAAGAGCCGGTTTCATCGTATATACTTATTGTTTTGCGCGCTTTCCGGTCAGTATGATGGCAATCAGATCCATTGCCGCCTCGGCAATCTCCTTGCACATGGTCGCGTCAAACACAATCCAGCCGGTGTCGCCCTTGACCACTGTCAGATTCGCCATGTCATATCCGCGCACCTGATAAATGCCATCGCACACCTCAAAAAGGCCGTACACGTGATTATTGACCGTGTTTTCCCAAAGAGAAGGATTCACGCTGTCCGGCGCTTTCTCATAATCGTCCAAAAACGCATATGCATCCTGACTCCAAACGGGTTTGCCCGCCTCGTCCACAAGCGTAAGCGTCTCAGGCGCGTCAATCAAACCCCGAACGGCATTTTCATACTCGCTCGTGTCCTCAAAATCCAGATACGAATACACAGCGGAATTCACCTGACAAGTAAACTCCGAAGCAGGCTTACTGTCCCGCGTCAGCCCCAGCTCATCCGTCAAAGCCTCCGAATGACAGACAAACGATATCACGATGGAAAGCACAATGAAAACAGAAAGAAGTTTTTTCATAAGTTCAGTCCTTTACAAAATTTTATGATACTGAAAAACGAAGCGTTAATTTCGGATTTGACTTACGTCACAGATGCAGGCTTACATCATTTCCAAATCCTTGAACATGGAAACGCGCTCTTTGGCGGAGGTGTTTATACTGTTTTCGTCTCCAACGACGCCTCTTGTGAGAACGCCGTTTTTAACCGCTCTTCCGCCCCTGAAAATCAACCTGTGAAGCCATGCAACCGGGATAAGGATCGGATGTTTTCCGGCATAGGGGAACTTTTTCTTGAGCTTTTCCACAGAAGGAAACAATTCTGTTTTCAAAAGCCCCAAATTCCACTTGAGCATATAGAACTGATAGGCTGCGCTGCTCTTTTTTTGAAGCATAATCTGGCGGTTGTATTCATACCAGCCTTCTTTGCGCGCGTCCTCATCTGAAAAGCCCATCCATCCGCCTTCTTCAAGATCGGACAGGATTTTTTCGGTCTGCGCAGGTGTACTGTCGCATATTCCGGGAAAATCTTCCTTCTGAAAGCCGCAGTATTCAATCATTGCCCACAGTATGCAGTTCAGAAGCTTTTCATATTTGAGGCTTTGAATGGTTTCCCATGTTCTTTGAACGTCTATTTTGTCTGCATGTTTTCTGAAATACAGCGCAACGTCCAGCATCATTTGAACGGTCAGGCCGGTCATGATGAAATGCTTGATCATGTGAAGCGCGAGAAAAATAAAGTGGTCGGTATATCCAAGAGTATGATACTTGCCGTCCTGGGTTTCTCTTGGCATCTTCGGTTCCAGGACGAATTCCGAGCCGTCCATTCTGCCGAACCAGATTTCTTCAACAATTTCATCGTACAGGATTACATGAATTTCCACGCATCCGTAATGCGGATGGTGACAAACCGCATGGTGCCCGTTTTTCCATCTGGGAGAAACATTGAACCCCTTCGATTTCATGAATTCGCATGCGCGATGTTCATCTTTCGGATTTACCCAAATATCCGCGTCTCCGCTCAAACGGCACTCGGGAAGCGCGTAGCAGTCTGCAATGGCATATCCCTTTAATAGAGTCCCCGGAATACCCGCCGCCTCCATTTCTTCCAGCAAATGAATAATTGCGCTTCTGTGAAGAGCGTTGGAGAAAGCAAGGCTTCTCGCTTCTTTGATTAACGGATCATATATCGAAGCAGGACAGGAAAACTGCCGATGATTTTTGAGCGCATACGCCAGATAGGTGTCCACCTTCTGTTTTCGGGCAGTTTGAATCACCTTTTCCCAGTCGATATTTTCGCTTGAAAATGCGATCTCGTTTCCCGTTGCGCCCATTGCGGCAAGCGTAAGCATTTGCTGAAATTCAAGGGTCATTTCGCTGTCTCTCTCCCAATCAGAACTTTCGCCATACCATCTTATTGACTACGCCGGTATAGCTCTGAATAATTTTTACGACCTTCGTGGAAACATTTTCTTCCACATAATCCGGAACAGGAATACCGCTGTCGCCGTTTACATTCATTTCAACCGCCGTATCCACCGCCTGCAGAAGGCTTTTTTCATCGATGCCTGCCAGCACGAAGCAGCCCTTGTCCAGCGCTTCGGGGCGCTCTGTGGAGGTGCGGATGCAGACTGCGGGGAAGGGATGCCCGACAGATGTAAAAAAGCTGCTTTCTTCAGGCAATGTTCCGCTGTCTGAAACCACAGCAAATGCGTTCATCTGCAGGCAGTTGTAGTCGTGAAAGCCCAACGGCTCATGCCGGATCACGCGCTTGTTAAGCGGAAAGGCAGATTTTTCCAGGCGAATTCGACTTCTGGGATGGCAGGAATACAGAATCGGCATATCGTATTTTTCCGCCATTTTGTTAATCGCGCCGAACAGGGAATTGAAGTTCTTTTCCGTGTCGATATTTTCCTCGCGATGGGCGGAAAGGAGGATATATTTTCCCTTTTCGAGGCCCAAACGCGCGTGAATATCGCTGTTTTCGATCTTTTCAAGATTTTCGTGAAGCACCTCTGCCATGGGAGAGCCGGTTACATATGTGCGCTCCTTGGGAAGTCCGCAATCTGCGAGATATCTTCTGGCATGCTCCGAATAGCACATATTCACATCGCTGATAATGTCAACGATCCGGCGATTGGTCTCTTCGGGCAGACATTCGTCCTTGCACCGGTTGCCCGCCTCCATATGGAAAATCGGGATGTGCAGACGCTTTGCGCCGATTACGCTTAAACAGCTGTTGGTGTCGCCCAATACCAATACCGCGTCCGGCTGAATCTCGACCATCAGCTCGTAGGATTTTGCAATGATGTTGCCCATCGTTTCGCCAAGGTCCTTGCCCACAGCGTTCAAGTACACTTCCGCATCATCGAGCATGAGATCATGAAAGAAAACGCCGTTCAGATTATAGTCATAGTTCTGACCCGTGTGCGCCAAAATGGTATCAAAATACTTGCGGCATTTTTTGATTACCGCCGCCAGACGGATAATTTCCGGCCTGGTGCCTACAATAATCAATAATTTCAGTTTACCGTTGTTTTTAAATGCAGCCATTGTTTGACCTCCCTACTCCCCTGCTAAGGGAGTACCTTCTCAAAAAACGTATCGGGATTTTGAGGATCAAAGGCTTCGTTGGCCCACATGACCGTCACCAGATCCTGCGTTTTTGAAAGATTGATAATGTTGTGCGTATAGCCGGGCAGCATGTGAACGGCTTCGATTTTTTCGCCCGACACTTCAAACTCGATCATTTCGTCTGATCCGATTTTTCTTTCCTGAATCAGCGCGTGTCCGGACACCACAATGAAAAATTCCCATTTGCTGTTGTG
>JAZSFI010000285.1:0-1537 GCA_045532135.1 Clostridia bacterium
TGGTTTTCCTAATTGTCTTCCTAAGACCGCTTGGCCACCGACTTGGTATTATTTCGCTTTTTCCATGAGCGACTGCGCACTTTGCAAAACGTGCGCGGCGTGCGATGGAGAAAGCTGCCGGTTTATGCACAAGGCGCGGCCGGCGTTTCACAGCGTGGGTATTGACGTATTCAAGACGGTCAGGCAGTTTGGACTTCCGATTCAGACGCTCGCGGATGCGAATGCGGAGGAGCAGAACTGGTACAGCGCGGTATTTATTGACTGATAAGGCGGGAAAGACTCATGAAATTTATGCACCTTTCGGATCTGCACATCGGAAAACGCTTAAACGACATATCTCTTCTGGAGGATCAGGCGTATGCGCTTGACCGCGTGTTTGATCTGGCAGTAAGCGAAAATGTGGACGGCGTTCTGATTGCGGGAGACGTTTATCAGAAGTCAAGCCCGCAGGCCGAAGCGATGACGGTGTTCGACCGGTTTTTGACGCGGCTTTCCAAAGCGGGAAAACGCGTTTACATCATCAGCGGCAACCACGATTCCGACAGGCGCATTTCATATTTTGCCCATTTTCTGAAAAGCAGCGGAATTTTTGTGTCCGAAGCCTTTGAGGGAATGCTGCAAACGGTGGAAGCGGAGGATGAATTCGGGAAGATTTTTATTCACCTGCTTCCTTTTCTGCGCCCGACTTCGGTCAAGCGTTTTTTCCCGGAGGAGGAAATCGTTACCTATGAAGACGCGGTCCGGTGCGTGATATCGCATTCGCAGGTAAACGAAAAGGAAAGAAACATCCTCATCTGCCATCAGCTTGTGACGGGCGCGGAGACGAGCGACAGCGAAGAAGAGGCGGTGGGCGGGCTGGACAACATTTCGCCCTCGGCGTTTGACGCCTTTGACTATGTCGCCCTTGGGCACATTCATAAGCCGCAGCGCGCCGGGCGCGAGCATATGCGCTATGCCGGGTCGCTTTTAAAATATTCTCTGTCCGAAAAGGATCACAAAAAAAGCGTGTGCATTGTGGACATCGGAAAAAAGGGCGAGGTTTCCGTTAGCCTTCATCCGATCGATACGCTCAGGGACGTTCGCGAAGTGAGGGGCGAAATGGATGCGCTTTTGAAGATGCCTTATTCCGAAGATTATGTTCGCTGCGTTGTAACGGACGAGCTTCCTCCGCCCGATGCGAGGGTTACGCTTTCAACGGTGTTTCCCAACATGATCAAGTTTTCCATCGAAAACTCGAAAACACAGATTGACATGGACGTTTCCTCGGGAAATGATATTGAAAATAAGTCCGTGATGGATCTGTTCAAGGAATTTTATGCGCTTCAAAACGGCGGACAGGAACCGATGCAGGAGCATAATTCGTTGATTTTAGAGATTTTAAAGGAAATGGAGGAAAAAGCGCATGAGGCCGATTGATCTGACGATGTCTGCGTTTGGCCCGTACGCGAAGGAAACCAGCATTGACTTTAATTTTCTCTCCGAGGGCGGCGTGTTTTTGATCCTGATGCTGGGAAGGATTGAAGGTAGGAGGAGAAGG
>JAZSFI010000150.1:0-2021 GCA_045532135.1 Clostridia bacterium
AAACCAATTCACTTTCGCTCTTTCCGAAGGCAATTACTTCGGAAACCACGGGTTTTCCCATGGTGAGCGTGCCGGTTTTGTCCATCACGACACAATTCACCTTGTGCGCGCTTTCAAGCGCCTCGCCTGACTTGATCAGAATGCCGCTCTCGGCGCCCTTGCCCATGCCCACCATGATGGCGACAGGCGTCGCAAGACCCAGCGCGCATGGACACGAAATAACGAGTACCGAAATCGCACGGGACAAGGCAAATTCAAGCGTCTGATCGAAAACAAGCCACAAAACAAACGTGACCAGCGAAATTGCCATCACAATCGGCACAAACACGCCCGCAATCTTATCCGCCAGACGCGCAATCGGAGCTTTCGCCGCGCTTGCGTCTTCAACCATGCGGATGATCTTCGAAAACGCGGTTTCTTCGCCTGCATGCGTTACCTTCATTTTGAAAAAGCGCGTAAGGTTCATGGTCGCGCCCGTCACTTTGTCACCCACAACTTTGTCCACAGGCATGCTCTCGCCGGTAATCGCGCTTTCGTCCACGCTCGCATCGCCTTCCGTAATCACGCCGTCGGCGGGAATGCGCGTGCCTGGCTTTACATGAAGGATGTCGCCGACCATGATTTCGCCTGCCGGAATCTCCACTCCTTCCCCGTTTTCCTCGCGGATCGCCGTCTCGGGCTGAAGATTCATAAGCTTTTCAAGCGCCTCTCCGGTCTTTCCCTTGCTTTTGGCCTCCATGTATTTCCCGAGATTGATCAGCGCAAGAATCATAACCGCCGACTCAAAATACAAGTCGTGATGATAGCGGTGAACGATCTCCATGTCGGCAGATGCGAGACCGAAATTGATCCTGAACATGGCAAACACGCCGTAAACAAGGCTTGCCATACTGCCGACCGCAATCAGCGAATCCATATTGGGCGAACGCTTAAAAAGCGCTTTGAATCCGCGCTCATAATACGCGCGATTGATATATGCAACCGGAAGACACAAAACAAGCTGAATCAGCGCGTAATTCGCGCTCATTTCCATGCCCGACAAAAACGCGGGAAGCGGAAGACCCACCATGCTGCCCATCGAAACATACATCAGCGGAATCATGAAGATGAACGACAGAATCGTCCGAATCTTCATGCCCCTGATTTCCTTTTCGCGCACGTCGTTTGCGTTTTCCTTTTTGCGTCTTTCTTCCTTGCCTTTTTCCTGCGCGCCATAGCCCGCGTCGGTTACTGCGCTGATGATCTTTTCGGCTGTAACCGTTTCATCCATCTCCACCTGCATTTTTCCCGCAAGGAGATTCACGTCGCACTTCAAAACGCCGTCGAGCGCCCTGACCGCTTTTTCCACGCGTGCGGAACATGCCGCGCACGTCATACCCGTTACAATAAAATCCTTTTTCATATGAAACTCCTCAAAAATGATTCTCGATTCCTGTCAAGCTAAAATTTTCATCTGCATGTATTTGCAAGGACGCTCCACCGGAGTATCCGAGCCATTTTTCCATCTTTCTTTGTCTGACGGAAGACAGATGCAGCTAAGACATACCCGCGCGGACTACTTCGACAGTCTTGTCAAAACCTGCACCATTTCCTCAATTTTCTGATCCTTTTCCTCCTCGGTTTCCGCATTTTTTACGCAGCTTTTCATGTGCGCGGAAAGCACTTCCATGTTGGCCTTGCGAATCAGCGCCTCCGTCGCCAGCAACTGATTGGAAATCTCGACGCAATACCTGTCCTCTTCAATCATTTTAAGCGCAGCCTCAATCTGTCCGCGCGCCGTTCTTAAAAGAAGAGAAACCGCCTGTTTATCAGCTTTCATCCAATTCTACCTCCGTATAACTTTTTTGTCCGTAACCTTATCACAAATGCGCAAGCATAAAAGCGCATCAAGCGCCAACCCGCCGCCTCATTCATTCGTCAAAGGGTTCAACCATGAATCCCTAATCGCATATCGCCAATAAGCCTTCGCCGCAGTAAGACCAACTCCATCCGGCCAATCAGAATTCATGTCATCCAATAAC
>JAZSFI010000113.1:0-1908 GCA_045532135.1 Clostridia bacterium
GTTACGATAGTTAGAAGCATGTTTCTTTCCTTCTTTCCTTATTATATGCCGCTGTCTTTTGGATCGAGGTCGGGTTTTGGGTAGGCAGATTTGTCGCGCAATACCATTTCCATGATCTCTTCAAACGATGTCCATTCGACTCTGTCTGAAAGAAACTCGTTTATGCGGCGGGCAACTTCGTCCAAAATGCGAAGGCCGGTTCCCAGACCGTTGGACATGAGGCTCTGCCAATGCGTGATCAGGATGGGATAGCCCCCGGTTTCAAGCACGCGCACGGCTTCGCCGCCTTTTCCGTCCTTTGTGATGATTTCATCGGCAACGCGCAAAACGTATTCATCCGATGTGTCGGGATTATCAATCGTCTGCCAGATATGATCGGATGTGGTTGCGGGGATGCAGACGAGCGTGCGGCCGTCCTCTTCATGGCCGATCCACGGCTTGGCGTTTGGCGTATTTCGAAGACCGCGCAGGAAAAGCCACGAATGTTTTTTCCCGGTGGCGTTGAAGACGGCTTCGGAGATGGCCGCCTGATAGTCGTTTTCCACTTCAATTCCGAAATCCCACGGAGAAGTTACGCCGAATGCATCAAAGCCTGCCCGGTTTAAATAAGAAACGGCTTTCTGGATGTAGGGCGTGAGCGTTTTTCGGGTCTGCGCCGCAGCGAAATCGCGCTCGTTCATGGGTAAAGCGTTTCCCGTTTCAAGATCGACGGCTTTATGGTGCGTGAGCATTTCGGGGCCGATGGTGAAAAAAGGCGCAACGCGCGTTTTTACAGTGTTCAGCCATTCTTCCATATCCTTTTTTGAAACGCCTTCAAGGCCGTTTATGATGTCGCCTTTGTTTCCGGGCATGGGAATGACGGAATATTTTCCCTTGATGCCGTGTTTTTCGATAATCTCACAAAACGCAAAAAGCATTTCATTGGGATATGTGGGAACGAGCGAACGTCCGTCTTTTGTCGTGGATTTTCCTGCGTGCTCATAATATACGGAAATGATTGGCGCGGGATCATCGATAATGAGACTGACGGGTACTTTCATAAACTTACGCTCCTTCCTGTATGAAAAAAATGCGTCTTAAAAAAGTATACTGGATGTCGGGCAAAATGTAAAGAAACATTTGTCGGAAATGTGTTTTTGTGGTATGATTATGGATACAGTAAAAAGACAAGAGGGAATGCAAAATGACGAATAAACAGCGCATGGAGCTTGCCAAGCGCGCGGCGCTTGAAGCGGGAAAAATGCTTTTGAAGTATGAAGAAATTCATGTGGACAAAAAGGCGCGAAACGATTATGTGACAGATGCAGACCGCGCGAGCGAGAATCTGATTAAGAAGATTCTTTTGGATGCATGCCCGCAAGACGGTTTTTACGGCGAAGAGGGCGGCGTAACGGGCGCGGACAAACAGGGCATGTGGGTGGTGGATCCCATTGACGGAACGACCAATTTCATTCACCGGCTGCACCCTTATACAATTTCAATCGCCTATATGGTGAATAGCGAGCCTGTGGCGGCGGCGGTCTATGCGCCGGTTACGGATGAAATGTTCTCGGCTTATCTTGGCGGCGGGGCGTATTTGAACGATAAGCCCATTCATGCAAGCGATACAGCCGATCCCAAACTGCTCATTCTGGGCATGTCCTTTTCCCACAGAAATGCGGAATATGCATCCCGCATGTTTGAACTGATTCCGCGTTTGTGCATGAAGATCAACGATATGCGCCGATTGGGATCGGCGGCGTACGATCTTTGCTTGGTTGCATGCGGAAGATATGATGCGTTTATTGAGCTAAATTTGCTTCTGTACGATATTGCCGCAGGCGTATTGATCGCCCGCGAGGCAGGCGCGATGACGAGCGGATGGTATGAAGATAAGGATTTGCTTGAAAGTGGGCATACCTTAGCCGC
>JAZSFI010000461.1:0-6146 GCA_045532135.1 Clostridia bacterium
GTGTCCACGATGTTGTAATCCTTATCCATCGGAAGCGTTTCCGTCATGCCCAGCATATAGGCAAGGTCGCCCGGCGCGCGCTGTTTTTCGATGACGCGGACAGACTCAATGTCGTTGATCGGAAGACCCAGCTTTTCCATGACAAGGCTCGTTCCCACATATGCGCCGATGGAATTCCAGTGGGTGTCGGTTTTATAATAGGTATACCAGTCGGGATGCGCATCCATTACAGCGCGCAATTCCTCCTTGGGATAGGAGACATTCAGATCGGTGGTTTTCAGATATTCATACAGCTTGTCTGCGCGGGAGAGTTCATTTTCCTTGTAGATTCCGGGCAGGTATTTTTCCGCATACATGGTTTCTTTGTTGGGCGCAATGAGAACGGCAAAGTTTCGGCCCTGCTTTTCAAGGTCGTACTGCGCGCGCAAAAGGCGATGGGCAATCAATTTAATTTCCTGATCGGTATAGGAGGTTGTTCCCATATAGTCGCCGATGGGGTCGCCGTCTGCGCCGTTTGGATGATAGAACAAAAAGCCGTCCGAGCCCACAAGCACGTGGGCAACCGAAGAAATTCTGAAAAGCTTATGATCGATCCGGTTGTTAAGCGCGATCATGCGGTTTCTGAAAGGCAGGGAATCTGAGAAATACGCTTCGTACTGCGAAGGAAAATCCGTGAAATTCTCTATACTCAATTTCGGCTTTTCAGCCATCTGCCGCTTTTCAAAATTCTCTTTGTCCACCTTGTTTCCGAGATACGGATACATCACAACCGGAAGGGCAAGGAAAAGGAGAAACATCAGGATATACAAGCCGCGTTTGATTTTCGCCATTTTTCTCCCTCCTCTCAGAACCTGAAATAGATGAACGGATTGTACGTGCCGGAGGCGAGCAGCATGACGGAATAAATGAGAAGCGCCGCAAGATACGGAATTTCGATCAGGCTCATCTTCCATTTTTCATGAAGCCCCGGCATGATTTTCCTTGTAATCGCCTGAACGGGACCTGCGCCGCAAATGGCAATCAAAAAAACAGTCCCAAACCGCAGATTCAAAAGGAACAACGGGCGCACGAAAAGCGCATTTTCAAATCCGTATTTCCACGGCGCGACCATGTGCGAAGCATACATAAGCGCGTGAGAAATCGAATCCGCGCGGAACAGCACCCAGCCCAGCAAAACCACGATCATACAATAGAGGTTGGCAAATACGCCCGTTTTTTTGAGGATTTTTCCAAATCCCAGCCGCTCAATGATCTGGAAAAATCCATGATACAATCCCCAGACCACAAACGTCCAGTTTGCGCCGTGCCAAAGGCCGGTTAAGAGGAAGACAATCAACAGGTTCAAAATTGTGCGCGCGCCGCCCTTTCGGTTGCCGCCAAGGGGGATATACACATATTCCCTGAACCATGTGCCAAGCGAAATGTGCCATCTTTGCCAGAATTCGCGGATCGAGCGGGACAGATAGGGATAACGGAAGTTTTCAAGGAAATCAAACCCGAACATCTTCCCAAGGCCGATTGCCATGTCGCTGTAGCCCGAAAAATCATAATAAATCTGCATCATGTAGCTGAGCGCGCCGATCCATGCAGATGCAAACGTAAGATCGCCGGCTGAGAGCGCAAACACCTTGTCCGCAATCTGCGCCATGCAGTTGGAAATGATGACCTTTTTGGAAAGGCCGTAGATAAAGCGCCTGAAGCCCACTGCAAAACCCTCGGTCGTCATGCGGCGCGACAGAATCTGCCGGTCGATATCAGAATACCGGACAATCGGGCCTGCGATCAATTGCGGAAAGAACGAAATATACAAAGCGAGATTCAGAGGGTTTTTCTGAACTTCGCACTTTCCCCTGTACAAATCGATCACATACGAAAGCGCCTGGAAGGTGAAAAAGGATATACCGATGGGAAGCGCAATGTTTTTTACCGCCATGATTTCGCGCCCAAAGAGGAAATTGAGTGACCCCGCCGCAAAATCATAGTATTTGAACAAGCCCAGCATGGACAGATTCAATAAGACATCCGTGAAAATGAGCGCGCCTTTTCCCTTTTTGACTTTCCCGATCAAAAGCCCCGCCAGCCAATTGAGAAGGATCGACAAGAGCATCAGAACTACGTATACCGGCTCGCCCCACGCATAGAAAAGAAGGCTCATGATGAGCAGAAATACATTGGAATAGCGCGGATTCAAAAGCGCATTTACAATCACGGTAAACGGCAGAAACAGCCACAAAAAAGTCATGGAGCTAAACAGCATACGGTCATCTTCCTTTGTATTTTTGTTTACAAAATCGATTGCGCAACTCTCTTTTTCATTAATTATTATATCACAGATCCGCCGGTTTGCCAAAAATCGTACGTACCGGATGAATCGAAAAAAGCTTTCTTACATGAAACTCAATGCCCAAAATGCGTCTCGCAACGAAAAACAGGACGGAAACCATCCTCATGCAATGGAAATTCAATCGTTTCTGCCTGCAAAGGTTTTCCGTCCCGCTTTATGAATCTGTTATTCCCGCCACGGCGCGCTTCTCGCGACCGATATGCACCTGAATTCGTTTCCGTTTTTTGCGATATCATCGTCCTTCGCCGGGCAGCAGGCGCAGTAGAAATGATACAGCATTCCTTCGTGATAAATCATATACGGCTTGTGCGCATAGGCGGAATCAATCGTCCCCGCGCCGCCGATGGTCAGAATGGGGCTTTTGAACTTCGTCCATGTATAAAGATCATCACTCACCGCTACGCCGTCGCAGGCGGAGAGATTGCCAAGTCCATAGTAGAACATCACCCATCGGTTTTCCTTCGAATCGAAAAACACCTGCGGGTCGCTGGCAAACACGCTGTCCCACGCATCTGCATCCACAGGCAGCACCGGATGATCAAACGGACGCGTCCAATGAACAAGATCATCGCTGACTGCCATTCCGGTCTGCTCAATCCAGCCGCTTTCGTCCTTGTTCTTGGCGTTGTAGAAAAGATAGAATTTCCCCTCATGCATCAAAAGATCCGCCTTGTAAAGGCCGCCTTTTTCCCACGGCGCGCCGTCCCTGTAGGAAAACACGGGCTTTTCGAAAAAATGCCAGTCAATCAGGCTTTCGTCCTCCGTCCAGCAAAGCCCGATTTCGGCAGACCCTGCCTCATATCCTTCGCCCGGATAGGAATGATACAGCATCCAGTATCTGCCGTTCCATTTTTTGATTTGGTTTCCGCCGTAAAGGTCTTTATCCATGAGAATGGTCGTCGCAGCCATACCGACATTGTCCCATTCCTGATTGCCTCCGCGCTTTAAGATTACACCTTTCTTTTCCCAGTGAACAAGATCGTCCGATACCGCAAGCCCCGTCTGATAGCCGGTTCCGTCAAAGCCGATATGCGTCATATAAAACCGCCCGTTATGCGAAAACACATTCGGACAGTCCACCGCCCGAAAATCATACGCCCCGGGCACGCCCGAGCCGGTCAAAACTGCTTTTCCGAGTTTGTAAGGCGTTAAAAGGTGATCGATGTTCATGAAGAAACCTCCGATTCTATATTGGATGCACCGGTTCAAAAATGCAATCTCCAAAGTTGGTTTCCTTTATTATAGCATATATGAAACCCCCGGATAAACCATTTTTCGGCTTATCCGGGGGATATTTTAGTCGGAAGATTTATTCTTTCTGAGCGTTTGCTTCAGCGTTATCACGGTATCCGTAATGATTTTCATTTCCGTCTGATCGCAATCGGAAACCAGATCGGAAAGCCAGGTGTTCACGATGGGTCTGGCTGACGCAATTTCCTTAAAGAGAAGCTCGTCTGCTGAGCATTCCAGATGGTTGACAATGGCCAGAAATACTTTTAAGGATACCGTACCGCTGCCGGTTTCCAGATGAGAAATATGGGTCACGCCAACACCCACCGCTTCTGCAAGCTCTTCCTGTGTAATGCCTTTGCTGACTCGAATTTGCTTCACTTTCTGACCAATGCCGGCGAAATCAATCATACAATAAGCCCCTTTATTTTTCGGTACTTGTATTGTATGTGCAATTTGGCTATGATATAATATTCTACAAATGCATTTGCATTGCCGGTTCAACATCCGCCAAAATTCAGAAGGAGCTCCTATGAGAAACAAAACCTGCTTTATGTTTGGACACGCAACCGCACCCGAAGAAACCGTTTCATTGATTGAGGCGGCAGCTGAAAAGCATTATCATAAGTATGGTATCCATACTTTCATTGTAGAAAATCGCGGAAGCTTTGATTCCTATGCGAGAATCGCTATTACACGCTTGAAAGAACGTTATTCTGATATATCTTTGCTTCTTTTGCTTGCCTATCATCCATCGGTAAAAAGGATATCTTTACCCATTGGATTCGATCAATCCTATTATCCTCCCATTGAGAATGTGCCAAAACAATATGCCATTGTCCGTGCAAATCAATATCTGGTTAAAGAATCGGATTCCATCATTTGCTTTGTAATCCATCCTGGCAATTCTCGAAATCTGTTGGAATATGCCCGGAGATTTCAAAGCAAAAAGGAATTGATCATTGAAAATATCCATGTAAAATGAGTCCATATCTATTCGATAAACACAAAAGACATCCTGTCTGACACATCGTAAGCTTGTTAGGCGTTAAAAGGTGATCGATGATCATGAAAATTCCTCCGGAGTTTTTCTTCGTTATAACATAGATCAAAGCATTTGAAAATAAAGGAGATTGAATGTATAATATACATACTGGTTTCTGAAAAGGGGCGATTGTATGAACGACAAGATCAAACAGGACACGCGCATCGGCGAAAACATCCGACGCATCCGCAAGGCGCGCAAATTGGGTCAGACTGATCTTGTGCGTATATTGCAGATAAACGGCTGTGAAATCACGCGTGAATGTCTGGTCAAAATTGAAAGATGCACGCAGCACATACAATCATCCCAATTAAGAGCAATTAAGAACGCGCTGAACACAACATACGACGCTTTGATTGACGGAACAGATGAATAAATCCCCGCCTGCAGATTCATAACAGGCGGGGATTTATATTTTCTTTTGATTGAAAGTCTTACGCTTCCGGCACAAACTCAATCGTCTTCGTCATAAGATCCAGATAGAGAATGGTTTCTTCGGGGATGTCGGCGGGGTAGATTGCGGTGATGAACAGGCTGGTTTCTTCGCCCTGAACGAGGTAATAGCGGTGAATCTCAAAGCCGTTGTTTGCGTCCACCGACAGAATGCGGTTTCCTGCATCGGTCGTAAACTCCCTGTGCATGGCGATGGTCCAGGTGTTGTCGTAACCGCCGGTCGCTTCAACAAGCATCTGATCCAGCTGCTCGGGCGCGATTTCGCTTGATACGATGAGATAGGAAAATCTTCTGTCATCATCCTGCGCGTCGACTGGCCTGAAGTCTGCATGGTCAAAGTAATAGCAGGGCTTTAAAAGGCCTTCCTGATACCAGAGAGAGTAATTTTCGTATGTATAGGCGGTTTCGCTGAGCTCGATGAGGCCGAATTCCGTTTCGAGCATGCGGGTGCGCAGTGCAGGGGCTTTTGTATCATCGGGCGCTTCCGCACATGCGGAAAAAGCGAGCAGACAAATGGCAAGAATAATGGAAAACAGTTTTTTCATAGGTATTTCCTCCTCTTTTTTTCTGATTCTTTGACGCTTTATAAGCCTTCCGGGTTCCAACATTTTAAAAACCCGCTCGTTTCGGCGCACAGAATCGGTCAAGGCAAAATCATCCGCTGTGCGTCTGCCTTTCACCTAAATATACGCAAACACCGATAAAGTCTTTCATTCAACCCAGCCATCAGAAGAAAAAGACCTTTTGATGCGCGAAGCATTGAGCAAAATCCGCCGTCTTCCCCCGTCCTCCTCAGCCTTCCTCTGACGAGGAAGGTGGATCGGCGTAAGCCGGGACGGAAGGAGAGTGAACGGGAAGCAGGGTTGATTGCTTATGATTCACATATCGCTTTAACCCATCTGCCCACTATCTCTCTCGGTGTTCCGATGCGAAATAACAGAACATGTCTTATTAGAGCGGTTCCTTTTCATCCTGTCATTTGCCCGTTTTTCACAGCGATCAATATGGCATAACAACTTCCGAAATTAACAAAAAATCTTCAAAATCAAAAACTACGCGCGCCTTCATTTAATT
>JAZSFI010000534.1:0-4416 GCA_045532135.1 Clostridia bacterium
CGATGTCTGCGGACATCATCAAGATGCCCGTCGTCCTGCGCGTATCCGTCGGCTCCAAGTACGGCGCGCAGCACTCTCAGGACTGGACCGCGCTCTGCGCTCATATCCCGGGCCTCAAGGTTTGCTTCCCCGCAACTCCCTGGGAAGCCAAGGGCCTCATGCAGTCTGCGCTGAACGGCTCCGACCCCGTTGTATTTTTTGAGAGCCAGAGAATTTACGACATCGGCGAGCAGTTCCATGAGGGCGGCGTACCCGCAGAATCCTATGAGATCGAGTTCGGCGACACCAACCTTGTCCGCTCCGGTAAGGACGTTACCATCTTGACCGTCGGCGCAGCACTTTATCGCGCTGTCAAGGCCGCCGATGAACTCAAAGAGAAGTACGGCATGGAAGCTGAAATCATCAACCTCCATTCTCTCGTACCGCTCAACTACGAGAAGATCGTTGCCTCTGTCCGCAAGACCGGACGCGTAGTGCTTGTATCCGACGCTTGCCAGAGAGGCTCCTTCTTAAACGACATCGCTGCCAACATCACCGAAATGTGCTTCGACGATCTCGACGCACCCTGCGTAGTCGTTGGCGCGCGCAACTGGATCACGCCTCCCTATGAGTTCGACGAGTTCTTCTTCCCGCAGCCCAGCTGGATCATCGACGCCATCCATTCCAAGATCGTTCCGATTCCCGGATATGTTGCCGAGAACGAAGTCAGCGAAGTCGAGTGGCTCCGCCGTAATAAGGCCGGTGTCTGATGAACTACGTTCTGATTTCGCCGAGCACAGATGCATATTATAATCTTGCCCTCGATGAATATCTCTTGAATACACTTTCTGAGGAAGACAGAATTCTGTACTTCTATGTGAATAAAAAGGCGGTAATCATCGGCCGGAATCAGAATCCCTGGCTTGAATGCAACCTGAACCAGCTGAACGCCGACGGCGTTCAGCTGGTTCGGCGCATTTCAGGAGGCGGAGCAGTATACCATGACGATGGAAATCTCAATTTTTCCTTCATGTGTCATGAAAGCTGCTATGATGAAAAGGAACAGACGGGCATTATACTTACTGCGCTTCAGTCGCTCGGTATTAAAGCGGAAATTACAGGCAGAAACGACATTGCGATCGAGGGAAAAAAATTTTCCGGGAACGCTTATTGCCGAAGACAGAATATTCAGCAAAGACACGGGACGCTCCTTGTAAACAGTATGCTTGATGTTTTTGACAGGTATTTGAGCGTTCCTAAACAGAAGCTGATTGCAAAGGGCGTAAAAAGTGTTCGTTCCCGCGTATGCAATCTTTCCGAATACAGGCAAGGCCTCAAAAACGAAGAGCTCATAAAGGCGATTACACAGGCATATGAAGAAAGATACGGCGATTGTTTCCTTTACAAAGTCGAAAATGCGAATGAAAATGAAATCCAGCGGCTCAAGGAAAAGAACGAATCATGGGAATGGAAGATGGGGGAAGCCCCCGAATTCGATTATGTCTTTGAAAATCGCTTTTCCTGGGGAATGACGCAGATTTGTCTGACAGTCAAAAAAGCGATGATAGAAAAAATGCGCGTTTATTCTGATTCGCTTGATAATTCCTTATCGGAAAGAATGCAGGATCAACTGTGCGGCGTACGATTTGAAAAGATGGAAATTTTAAAAAAGCTTCCCTTATTAGAAGGAGAAGCGAAAGACATTGCAGAATATATAACTGGAACTTTTGAGTAATTGATTAAAGGAGATACGAAAATGGCTAACAGACTTCGCGTAGGTATCGTTGGATGCGGCGGAATTGCCAATCAGAAGCATCTTCCGTCTCTCAAGGCTCTCAATCGTGTGGATATCGTTGCTTTTTGTGATTTGATCATCGAAAAGGCTGAAAAGTCTGCCAAGGAATACGGCACGCCGGACGCCAAAGTGTATGTTGATTACAAAGAACTCTTAAAAGATGAATCTATCGACGTCGTATACGTCTGCACCCCCAACCGTATGCATGCGCAGGTTTCCATTGATGCGCTCGATGCGAAAAAACATGTTATGTGCGAAAAGCCCATGGCCAAGACTGCGGCAGACGCCCGCGCCATGGTAGAAGCTGCCAAGCGTAACGGTAAGAAACTCACCATCGGTTATCAGCATCGCCATAAGGCCGAAGCCAGATACGTCAAAGAAGTCGTTGAGCGCGGCGATCTGGGCGATATTTACTATGCTCACGCCTACGCCATCCGCCGCAGAGGCACGCCGAACTGGGGCGTATTCCTCAATGAGTATGAGCAGGGCGGCGGCCCCCTCATCGATATCGGCACTCATTCTCTCGACCTCACTTTGTATCTCATGAACAACTATGAGCCCAAAATGGTCGTCGGAACCACCTACAAGAAGTGCGAAAACGCCATGGAAGGCAACCCTTGGGGCGGCTGGGACAAGGATCAGCACACCATGGAAGACGCGGCGTTTGGCTTCATCGTCATGAAAAACGGAGCAACCATCAACCTTGAATCTTCCTGGGCGCTCAACACCTGCGAGCCTGTTCCCGAGGGAAGCACTCAGCTCATGGGCTCGAAGGCCGGCGCACAGATCAAGGGCGGCGTGACCATCAACGGCACCGACTTTGGCAGAATGATTGAAGTCAAGCCCGACCTGTCTGCAGGCGGCGTTGCATTCTATGACGGCGTAAAGGAAACGCCTGCCATCACCGAGCAGAAGCGCTGGCTGGATGCCCTTGAAAACGACACCGATCCTGTTGTTCTTCCTGAGCAGGCCTGCGTGGTATCTGAGATACTCGAAGCCATCTACACTTCCGCCAAAACCGGCAAGCCTGTATTCTTTGACTAAAATTATAAAGAAAAATGCCGCAGTCAATTGACTGACATAAAAAATAATGGCAGACACAAAGTGCTTGCCATTATTTTTTTATATCATTGAAGACTTAATTTACTACAACCGCGCTTCTTTAAAACCCATTATGCCTGGCGTTCTCGGAGAAAAGAATTGTTTGTGTGTCGATATTTGCGATACCTGTTGCATCCAAACCGTGCACAATCTGAAAACGCTTTACGGCTTCTTCGGTTTGACTTCCGAAATCTCCGTCGGCGACAGAATCCGCGGGTAAATAACCAAGTTCTGTAAGACGCTCCTGCATGAGAAGGATGCAGTATGCCTTCTGACCTTTCTGCATGACAATGTACTGATCATACTCGTAAGGTACAAATTCAGGAATGCTTTGAGAACCCAAGGCATAGCAAAGGTTTTCATCGTAGCTGAGAAGCTCATTCAGCGTTACGATTCTATATCCCTGACCGATGGCGTAGGGGATCAGTTTCTTGATTTTTCTAAGATCGCCTGACGTGGTGTGGAAAAGAATGATGCTTCCGGGCTCAAGTCTGGACTTGATTTTTTCGATTTCAAGATCGCTTCCGCTGATGGACCAATCAAGTAGAGCCTTATATCCAAGACGTTTCAGATAAAAATGCGTACGGGGATCCACCGTTCCGTTTCCACCGGGTAAACGGAAAAAGTGCGGCTGATAATCAACGCCCAGACTCTGGCTGACGATTTTTTGCTGATCGACGACGGTGTTGTAGAAGTTTTCGTTGGATAACTTGTAGACCTGCTCATGATTCATAGTGTGGTTCTCGATTTCGAAGCCTCTGGAAAATGCCATGAGCAGAGAATTGCGGATGGAAGAATCATGAAGCTGATTACCGATCGGGAAGAGCGTTAGCTTTACATTGTAGTTAATAGCAATCTCGATGATTTCCTCCAGATTATCTTTGAGATTAAGGTCGAGATCATCAATTGTGATTGCGATTACCTTTTCCGTGGTATCCGCTTTTTTGATCAAAGGAAGGTAGTCGGAATATTTGCTTGTATACGTTTGTATATCGGCTTTACCGATATAGCTTGGAACAGGCGTCGCAGTCGGCGCGGTTGTCGGAAGCGGAGTTGGTTCGGGAATGGTTTGGTCGCCTTTGGGCTTTGACAGCAAAAGAATCAGAAGAACAATCAAAACGCACAGAATGATAAGAGAAGCGGTAAAGATCAAAATGCGCTTTTGTTTTTGCCGTTTCTTGCGCAGCAATGCTTCCCGGCGTTTTTGCAATGCAAGACGGCGCTTTCTTTCGTCCATAGCAGCACATCCATTTCAAAAAGAATTGATAATACACGAAAGATCAAACTGCAAAGGATAACCTCTGCAGTTTGATCTTATGATTTGTTTATTACTTTTTCGCCTTAATTGCAGCCTGCGCCGCAGACAGACGGGCGATCGGTACACGGAAGGGGGAGCAGGAAACATAGTTGAGGCCGATCTTGTTGCAGAACTCGATGGAGGACGGATCTCCGCGGTGTTCGCCGCAGATGCCGCAGTGCAGCTTCTCGTTTTCGCCTTTGCCGAGGGTGACAGCCATGTTCATGAGCTTGCCAACGCCGGT
>JAZSFI010000203.1:0-3923 GCA_045532135.1 Clostridia bacterium
ACGGCGTGGACGGCTGGCACGACTGGCTCCGAGGCATAGAAAACGCCGGCAAAATCGTGGAGGACGCGTTTTTGCGCTGTAAGGAAAAAGGATTTCCAACCGGCGCAGAAATGTGCATCCACAACGGCAACAAGCATCTTCTGCGCGAAACCGTCAATCGCTTGCATGCGCTCGGCTGCAGAAGCCTAAAAACCAACCCCATTTCCAACGTCGGCGCATGGAAAGCGGGCGGATACGGCGAATCCATCTCGCTGAAGGAGCTGTATCAGGTGTATCTTGATTACATCCCTTCATACTATAAGGACGGCATGCCCATCTCCCTTCAGCTGGGCGGCTTTTTCTCTGCATCGCCCAAACGCCCCAAAGCGTACGATATTCCGCTTATGAAACATTGCTCCGACCCCGACAAAACCTGCGTCTGCGGCCACGCCCGCATGGTCATGTATATTTCCGCAGAGGGAAGGGCGCTTCCCTGCATGGCGCTTTCCGGCATGGACATACAGGATGCTTTTCCTTTGATCGGCGAAATCGGTCTTTCAAAGTGCATCACCGATTCCGCCTACATGCGCCTGATCGACACCCGTGCAACCGAGGTATTAAAGCACAACCCCGAATGCGCCAAGTGCGAACACGCCATGGAATGTCTGGGCGGCTGCAGAGCCAGCGCGCTTGAAACAAGCCCAATGGATATTCTTGGAATCGACATGGCCGCCTGCGAAATCTTTAAAGGCGGATGGGCAGAAAAAATCGATGCAGTAATGAAAAAAATCCTGTCCGGGGAAAAACCGGAATCATAGAACAAGGGCCTTGTGAAGATTTTGTTCTTCATAAGGCCCTTGTTTTGTGCTGTTTTCTCACTTCGAACGTTTCTTTCCTTCTTGAACGCAAAAAATATCCGTGCTATAATGAAAAAAAAACGCGGAGGATTCGCAATATGAAAATCCTTTTCAGCAATAAAAATATCGTTGGCGAAGCCGACAAAATGCTGTACGGACATTTTCTCGAGCATTTTCACCGCCAGATTTACGGCGGCGTGTATGATCCTGATTCAAAATTTGCCGATGAAGACGGATTCAGAAAAGACGTCATCGAAGCGCTGAAAAAAATCAAAACACCCATCATCCGCTGGCCGGGCGGATGCTATGTTTCCGCCTACGACTGGCGCGCAGGCGTGGGCAAAAAAAGAACGCCCACCTTTGACAAGGCTTGGCGCGTTGAGGAGAGCCACGCTTTCGGCACGGACGAATTCATCAAGCTGTGCAGAAAGCTCGGATGCGAGCCCTACATCTGCACAAACGCGGGCACACAAGGCGCGGAAGACATGAGCGACTGGGTGGAATACTGTAACCTTGAAACCATGGGCAAATATGCAAAATGGCGCATCGAGAACGGTTATCCCGATCCGCACAAGGTGAAATTCTGGTCGATCGGCAATGAAAACTGGGGCGGCCACGAAATCGGCGCAAAGGACGCGGAAGAATGGGGCAGACTGGTTCGCGAATCGGCAAAAATGATGCTTCGCGTGGATCCGACCCTCGAATTGTCCGCAGCTTCCATCGACAATCTGGACTGGAACATCAATCTTCTTCGCGCGGCGGGCGTATATCTGGACTGGATTTCCATTCACGGCTACTGGGATTTCCCGGGCGACGGAACCTACAGACCAAACGACGATTATGACACGGTCATGATGTATACGGGTAAGGCCATTTCAGGCTCCATTGACCGCGTTCGCGCGTATCTGACAGCGCTGGGGCTTGAAAAGAAGATCAAAATCGCCTATGACGAATGGAATCTCAGGGCATGGTATCATCCGAACCTCATGGATATCTGGAACCGCGAAGGAAAACGGCACGAGGATCACGCATTTTACGAAAATGAAGTTATCGGACGCAGAAACTTAAACGATATAAACAAAATCTACACCATGGCGGACGCAGTATTCTCCGCTTCATTTTTAAACACCTGTCTTCGCAACTGCGACCTTGTCAAAATGGCCTGCTTCTCGCCCGTTGTCAATACGCGCGGCGCAATCTTCACGCACAAAGACGGCATCGTTCTGCGCCCGCAGTATTTCGTATTTGATCTGTACGCCAATTGCATGAAAAAAACTGTGCTTGATATCTGGACGCAGGACGCCTTGGAATTGACGGGCAAATTGAACGGCAGAGAGACAAGCGTCGATCTGATCGATGCAGTCGTCACTTGGGACGAAACCGGATACGCCGTTTCCGCCGTCAACAAGGACAGCGAAAACGCGCAGGCGATCACGCTTACAATGATCGGCGATGCAAAATCCGAAATGCGGATTCACACCGTAAACGGAGAAAGCAAGGATTCGTACAACGACATCGGGAAAACCGAAGTGGGCATCACGTCAACCGGCTGGATGCCGCTTTCAGAGACGATATCGCTTGCGCCGCACTCCGTAAATATAATTGAGATCCGATAGGAGAAAAAAATGAAGCTCAAAAAATACATGAGTTCCTGTCATTTATACGTCATGACCGATTGGCTGGAATGCGTAAAGTGGGCAAAAAACAACGATTTTGACGGAATCGAACTTTTCGGCGGCGAGAACGGAACCGCCTTTGAAAACATTTCCCTTGCGCGGCTTGATGAAATCGCAGACTATGCGCGTAAAAATAATATTGACCTCAGCATGCATCCGTGGACGATCTGGACGGAAAAAAGCGAAGAGGCTCTTTTTGAAATCTATACGGAATTTGCCCGAAGATGCGCGCGCATGGGTATGAAATATCTGAACATGCATATGCAGTTTGTCACCACACGCGAAATGGGCATGGACAGGCTTTTCCGCGCAACGGACAAGGCGCTTCCAATTCTGAAAAATGCAAACATCACCCTGCTTTACGAAAACGTTCCGCCGCACGGCATCCGCGAGCTCGGCAGCGAAAACGCGGATTTTGATAAGCTGTTTTCCTATTATAAGGACGAACCTGCCGTTCAGATGAACATCGATACGGGCCATGCGCACATCACAAAAACGCTGGTTTCTCTCGCCCAGGAAAATCCCGGCCGCTGGGCGTACACCCACATAAACGACAATTTCGGCATAAACGACGACCACGTCGCCCCCGGCGACGGCACACTGGATTTCGATTCGGCAGCCAAAGCCGCAAAGGAAGCGGGTTATTCCGGACCTCTTATGATGGAATATCACGAAAAGGGCCTGATAAAAGGGCTTGAAACCCTGGAAAAATCATACGGAAAATTCGGATTTGAGCTATAAAAAAGAGCGGTCGTTGACCGCTCTTTTTTTATAAGTGCATTACTTTTTGTCGATTTTGCAGGTTTCCTTCATGGCAACGGTGCAGGCGATGTCGCCAAGAACGTTACAGCAGGTTGCGCCCATGTCGCACAGGGTGTTGACGGAGATGTATACGGCCATGATCGTCGGGGGAAGGCCGGCGATTGCGGAAAGCGCCGCAAAGCAGGCGATGGCGCCGCCGGGAACGCCGGGGCATCCGATGGACAGAAGGGCGTTTGCCAGAAGCACGATGGCCAGCATGCCGAAGCTGATGGGCGTTCCGGTCGCGTTTCCGAAGAATACGATCATGAAGCTCATGAGGATGGAAACCGCGTCCATGTTGATGGTCGCGCCCAGAGGAATGGCCAGAGAGGAAATCTCGTTGGGCACTTCCATGTCATCCGCGCACTTCTTGGAAAGCGGAATGGTGGCAGAGGAGGAGCAGGTGCCGAAAGCGTTGAGGGCGGCAGGCATCACCTTCTTGAAGAAGGTAACGGGAGAGTACTTGCCCACAAACTTGACCAGACCGCCATAGACGATGATGACGTACAGAATGTAGGTGATGTACAGCGCCAGCAGCACGCCGCCGAGAGCCTTGACGGTTTCGATGCCGTTGGACTGGATAACGATGGCGATGGAGCTGAACACACCG
>JAZSFI010000303.1:0-4352 GCA_045532135.1 Clostridia bacterium
TTATTTCTTTTTATTTGAAACCAACGATAAAACTGAAATAAACGGCGAAAGCGCGTTCTGACTTTTGCATTTTTGCAAATGCGATGAAAAAGGGGGAGCGGTTGTGAAGGGTTTTGTGAAGAAAATGATACCGGCATTGATGATGTTTATGCTCCTTACTGCATGGGCATCTGCGGAGGAACTTCTGGATATGTATCTCCAAAGATCCGCCGGAAATGATTATGCCGCTTACATTCACGCGTTGGGCGATGTAAAGGCAACGGAAAACGCGCAGGCGCTTTTTGAAAGCGAGGCAGGCGAGGCGCTTAAAGAAGGCGCGCAGTTTACATGCACATTTACGCTGGAGGAGGATGTTTTCGGTTATCCCGTTTTTTACTACAAGATGACCGGCAGCAACATCCTTGACAATGTATTTTCCCTCATGGTGGACGGAGAATACCCGTACCGCGATCTTGAAACGCTGACGCTGGACAGCATCTGGCGCCAGTCGGGCAAATTTGAAAAGGACAGATATGGAAACGAAGTGGTTTCCATGCCGGAAAAATCCTACGATCTGACGTCCTGCCGCCTGATCGGCCGCGACGGCATGCATGCCAAGGGCATGGGCGTATTTTTTGAAAAGGGCGAACACACGCTGACCGTCATCTGCCGGGAAGGTCCGTTTGACATTTATAAAATCGCGCTTGAGGGCGAGATTCCCGTAGGCGAAGACAATCCGAAAAGCGGATCCGGCAAAACGCTCATTACAATTCAGGCGGAGCGCGTAAATGAGAGAAACAACCCCTCCGTTCGTCCCGCAGCCAGCTATGATACGGGCGTGACGCCGTATTCCAGCGGCAAAAAGGTCATCAATTATATCGAAGACATTTCTTATAAATATCCGGGCGACAGGCTGGAATTTACCTTTACCGTGGAAAAGGAAGGCGACTATGGCATCGCGCTTCGAATGAGACAGGGCGAATTGGCCAATTTCCCGGTTTACCGCACGATTTTAATCGACGGCGTGATTCCTGAGAAAGCCTTCGACACGCACAGGTTCAATTATTGCCTCGATTTTGAAAACCGCATCGTCAGGGATGAAAACGGCGAGACCGCCTATGTTCATCTGACAAAGGGCGAGCATACGCTTACGCTGCTCACGACGCTTGATCCCATCCGTACGTCCATTCAGATGCTTGAGGTTGTGTCGGACGAAATGTCGAAGCTTTCTCTGGAAATCACCAAGATTACCGGCGGAAACACCGACTTTTTCAGAGATTTCAGTCTGGAAGAATTTGATTTTCACATTGAAGAGGATCTTATCAAATGGCAGGATGAGCTCAAAACCGTAAGAAAAGCGCTTGGAAAAGTTGCAAACACCGATGAACGCGTCGGCGCGCTTTCAAACCTTGACATGACCATCCAGCTCTTGGGTCAGCTGGCGAAGGAGCCGGATAACCTGCCCAAGAAGCTCAATCTTTTTACGCAGGGTTCCTCTTCTGCAAGAAGCTTCCTTGTAAATACGATTGAACAGCTGTCCACAAGCCCCATGGGTCTGGACGCTATCTATCTTTTCACCGATAAAAAGCTGCTGCCCGACGGCATGAGCTGGACGGAAAGCGCCATAAACGCCGTCAAGCGATTCGGCGCTTCCTTTACCGACGACAGTTACATCGCCGCCGACAGCACGGACGAAACGCGCCTTCAGGTCTGGGTCAACCGCCCGAGACAGTATCTGGAAATCCTTCAGCGCATGGCGGATACCACCTTTACGCCAATGACCGGCGTTGCAGTCGATTTCTCCATCATGCCCGATGAATCCAAGCTCATTCTTGCCAATGCTTCGGGCGCTGCGCCGGACGTTGCGCTGGGCGTTTCCACAACGCGCGTATACGATTTGGCCGTTCGCGGCGCGCTCAAGGATTTGAGGACCTACGAAGGCTTTAAAGAGGTTGCGGGTCGCTTCCCGGTGGGCCTTCTCATGCCGGCGGTGTGCGATGAAGGCATGTACGCCTTCCCTGAAACCTTCAATTTCAACGTCCTTTTCTACAGAAAAGACATTTTGGAATCCATCAGGCTTGAGGTTCCGAATTCCTATGAAGAAGTGCTCGAAATGCTTCCGACGCTTCACAGATACGGTCTGAACTTCAATAACTACATTGCAAACTCCGTAGGCTACAAGGGATTCGGCATCACCACGCCTTTCCTGTATCAGTCGGGCGCGGTCTTGTATGAATCGGGCGATCTGCACGTGCAGCTTGACACCGAAAAGGCGATCAACGGCCTTAAAATCATGACCGATTCCTTCACCATCTACGACATGGACTACGAAATCAGTTCGTTCTATCAGTCCTTCCGGGACGGAACGCTGCCGATCGGAACCAGCAACTACGGCATGTACAACATGCTCATGAACGCGGCGCCCGAGCTTTCCGACAAGTGGGGCATTGCGCTGTATCCGGGCCTTACGGATGAAAACGGCGAGGTACAAAGATGGATCAGCGGCGCGGAGCAAAGCTGCTTTATCTTTGAAAACACCAATATGCCGGACGCTTCCTTTGCGTTCCTTTCGTGGTGGATGAGCGAAGAGATCCAGACGGAATTTGCCTACACGCTTCAGTCCACGCTCGGAAACGAATACCTTTGGAACAGCGCCAATACGGACGCATTCATGAATTCGCCCTGGCCGACCGAGCATAAAAAAATCATCGCCGAGCAGATGACATGGATCTATGAAACGCCCCGAAATCCCGGCGCATACATGGTGGAACGCGAGCTTTCAAACGCCATCAATGCCGTTGCGCTGGACGGTGAGAATTTGAGAGCTGCGCTGGATGAGGCGATTAAGCGCATCGACAGAGAGCTTGAACGCAAGCTCGAAGAATTCGGAAGGCTTAAAAACGGCGTTCTTACCCAGCCGTTTATCGTACCGGATATTGAAAATGTAAAGGAGTGGCTGAAATGATCGGGCGCAGGACGCTTAAAAAGCATAGGCCGAAGGATCAGCGCATCGCATGGGTATTCATGGCGCCTTACATCATTTTGTTTGCGCTTTTCATCATCATTCCTGTCGGAATCGCCATTGCGCTCTCCTTTACCAACTTTAACACCATTCAGACCCCGGACATCGTGGGCTTCATGAACTATGTAAACCTTTTGACCCGCGACGCCATTTTCATGCAGTATGTTCTGCCCAATACCATTCTCTTTGCCGTGATCGTCGGTCCCGGCGGATACATACTTTCCTTCTTCCTCGCTTGGTGTTTAAGCCAGATTTCCAAAGGCCCCAGAACCGTGCTTGCGCTTCTTCTCTACAGCCCCTCCATGACCAGCGGCGTAGCGATGAACGTTGTGTGGCGCATCATCTTCTCGGGCGATGAACGAGGATACTTAAACGCGCTTATGCTCAATCTCGGCTGGATCAACGAGCCGATTGCGTTTTTGCAGAGCACCGAATTTTTGATGCCGGTTATGATCATCGTAGCCCTCTGGTCTTCGATGGGCGTCGGCTTCCTTGCGATGCTGGCCGGTATGATGAACATTGACGAATCGGTTTATGAGGCTGCCGATATCGACGGCGTCCGAAACCGCTTCCAGGAAGTTTTCTACATTACCATTCCCATGATGAAGCCGCAGATGCTCTTCGGTCTTGTCATGGCGGTGGTAAACACCTTCCAGGTCGGACACATCGGCGTTTCGCTCTCCGGCGCAAACCCCACGCCGCAGTATGCGGGACAGCTGATTGTCAACCTGATTGAGGACTACGGCTTTATCCGCTATGAAATGGGCTATGCCTCCGCTGCATCGGTTGTGCTTCTGATTATGATCTACGCAATCACCAAGTGGAGCGGCAGGATGTTCAAGGAAGACTGACGGAAAGGGAGGAGACACGTTTATGCAAATGAGAAATAAACTCATCACCGTTTTGCTGGTTCTCGTCCTGTCCGTTACCGCCTTTGCGGCGGAAGCTCCGTACTTCACTATGACGGAATTGTACGACGGCCGGGAAGCCTACACGCAAAGCGGATATCTGCCCGACGGCACATTCCGCGATTTTGACGGCGATTCCTTAAAGCGCCCTGCGGATCTTTTTGTGGATGAACATGACAATCTGTTCATTTCCGACGAAGGCAACGACCGCGTCATCATGGCGACCACCGACGGCGACACGATCCGCGTGTTCGGCGAGGACGACTTCAAGTCTGTCGGCGGCATTTATGTCCGCGAAGGAAAGCTGTACGCAACGGACGTCAAGAAAAAGGCGGTTTTCGTGTATGACACCGAAACAGGCGAAAAGGTGTTCACGCTTGAGCATCCGGGAAATCCCCTGTACGGCGTGAAGGCGAAGTTTGAACCTTTGAAGGTTGCCGTTG
>JAZSFI010000011.1:0-5709 GCA_045532135.1 Clostridia bacterium
AAAAATGATGTTTTCAAGCGTTAGGTGTCTGGCGTAGTCCGCCTTCTCCCCCTTCGCGTCCGGATCGAGCAGCGCGCGGGCGCTGCCGGCCGATTTCACAAACAGCTGAAGCTCCCTTGCGCCCAGCTTGTGCTTTTTCAAATCCACGCTCGTAAAGGGAATTTTACGCTCTTTGAAAAATCGTTCTGCTTTCTGAACATCGAAGTTCTTTTTCGATGCATAGATCATGACGTTCATATTTTCACAGCCTTTCGGAGAATTCATCAAGTTCGCCCAGATCCCACAGCATCGAGCCCGACAAATACTTGTCGCGGATGTCTCTTGAGCAGACAAACGCGTCCACCACATCCTGATGCGAAAGCTCAATGTCCTCCGGTTTCATGGGCATACCGTTTATACGCATTTTTTCGAAAAGCCACGCAGCGTCCGGCAGCTCTTCATCGATGATTTTGAGAATTTCATCCCAGCTTTCAACGATTTTTTCAAGGCGCTTTGCATGTTTTTTAGGATCGTTTTTTCGCGTCTTTGCTTCAATGGCAAGCACCGCTTCCGCCGTCTTTCCAAACACGCGGCGCACTCTTTCCTCCCACGCCTTTTCGTCAAACGCCTTCATCGCAGCCATGCCCTTTTCCAAGGACGGACGCAGTTTTTTGATATCCTCGTAAATCTTCATGGTAAGGCAGGTGCCTACCCCGACCTGAATTCCGTGAAGCTCGCTTTCTTCGCCTTTTTCAAGAGCAATCATTTCCCACATGTGGGAAAAATAGTGTTCAAGGCCGCTTGCAGGGCGCGAAACCCTTGCAAAGCTCATAGCCATGCCTGAAAGCACGAGTCCTTCGGAAACTGCTTGTACCGCTTCTTCGCTTCTGTCCTTTAAGCCGTCGGATGCCGCCATAATGCGCTTTAAAGCGTTTCTCATAAGCTCGGCCACATGCCCGCAGTAGTATTCGCCGATGACGACATTCGCAATTCTCCACTCGCAAAGGGAGATATACTTTGCAACCATGTCGCCCAGACCCGCCCACAGCATGCGCATCGGCGCATTTTTCATAATATCGATATCCAGAACGATCGCCGCAGGGCAGCGGTTATACAGCGTGGTTTTTACGCCGTTTACGACCATGGAGGAAGAGTTTGAAGCAAAGCCGTCCATGGAAGGCGCAGTTCCGACGATCATCTGTGGAACATTCAGATCATAAGAAAATACCTTTGACAAATCATTGATTACGCCGCTTCCAACGGCAATGATCATGTCGCAGGAGGTGTCATAGTTCATGGCAATCGAACCCAGCGCGCGCTCATCGGGCTCAAGCTTTTTATGGCCGCCCTCAGGAATCACAAACACGGTGCACGGAATTTTTTCCCTGTCAAGAACTTCCGTAACCCTTCGGGCAGCTGCTTCAAAGGTATTTTTGTCGCAGATGATGAAAGGCTTTTTTGCGCCAACCGCCCGCACCGCATCGCCAGCATAATTGACTGCGCCCGGTGCGATTTTCAGATATTTAAGATCCACGCCGTGATGCACGCCGCATTCGCAGTCAAACCCTTCGGGGCGAATCAATTCCTCGATGGGCAAAAATTCAAAGCCATGCATGTTCTATTCCATCCTCTCTCTGTATGCATCCAAATACGCATAAAGTGCGTTTTTAACTTCGTCCTGCGTAAGCATGGTATTGACCTTGGCGCGGAGTTTTCCGCTCATGGGCGTACCCTGCAAATACCACGCGACATGCTTTCGCATCTCCGGTACAGCATATCTTTCGCCGCGCCATTTAACGTGCATATCAAGATGCCGAATCGCCATGCCGACGCGTTCTTCAACCGTCGGCGGCGTATACGGAATGTTTTTCATGCCGCAGGCGATTTCTTTAAAAATCCACGGATTTCCTTCTGCTGCGCGCGCAACCATGATGCCGTCGCAGCCGGTTTCCGCAATCATTCTTTTCGCATCATCCCATGACGTAATATCGCCGTTTCCGATGACCGGAATTCGCGTCGCCTGTTTTACATCCCGGATGATTGACCAGTCGCTTTTACCCAAATAAAATTGCTCGCGCGTTCTCGGATGCACGGTAACCGCGGCGGCGCCGTTTTCTTCGCAGATTCTGGCAATCTCCACGGCATTTTTATGTTCCTCATCCCAGCCCGCGCGGATTTTCACCGTGACAGGCTTTTTAACTGCCCTTGAAAATGCATATACGATTTTACCAACGAGCTTGGGCTCTTTCATAAGCGCGCTTCCCTCGCCGTTTCCGACGATTTTATGCGCAGGACAACCGATGTTGAAATCGAAAAAGGCAAAAGGCTTGTCCTCAAGCCTCTTCGCCGCTTCTGAAATCATGTTCGGATCCGATCCGAACAATTGAAGTCCCAAAATCCCCTCGCCGTCAAAGCGCTTCAAAAGCTCCTCGTGCGCGCGGCTTTCGGGGGAATACAAATAGCCCTTGGCGGACAGCATTTCGCTTACAGCCCAAGCGCAGCCCATCTCGGCGCACAAAAGACGCATGCTCGCATCCGTCACGCCCGCCATCGGCGCAAGCGCCGCGCCTTCGGGCATCAAAAGACCCCTGATATCGATTAGGCATCCCCCGTATCCTTGTAATTTGGATCCTGCAGAATCCCGGCAATCTTCCATTGCCCGGAATCCGGCTGTTTTTTCAGTCTTAATTCATATCTGCCGCTGGCCCACGGCGCGGGCGTGCCGGAAACCTGCGACGCATACGCTGCCTTCACATTGCCCTTGATGCTGTCCATATGCTCTATGACTACGCAGACAATTTCGTCGCCCCACGGCCATACCCTGATCGATTCAATCGAAATATCGTATTCATAGTCGGTGATGTTGAACGCAAGGTACGGCGATGCATCCGAAAACGCAGATTCCAAAACCCGATCGGAATTCAGAAATCCGCCCGTAAAATAGCCGTTCAGATCTGTGGCATTTTCGCGGGTCAGCGCAACTACGGCGCGCTTTTCCATGCCTTCACTGATCAGAATATATGCGTTTCCCAAATTAAAGGCAATATAGAACGCGCAGACAATAATCGCCGCAACTGCAGTAAAAAGAACCATCTTGACTGCAACAAACGAAATGAGCCTTCTTAAATATTTCAAGCGTTTTCGCTTCCTTTCCTGCTTTTAGGGGTTCATCTGCTTCAAAATCGCTTCCGTTGCGCCGATTGTCTGGTCGTCCTTCAGACGGAATTTGATTTCCACGCGTCGGGACGCAGCCTTGTTTTCCGTACCGTCAAAGTTATAAATCAGCGCGCTGAACGAGCGTCCGCTGGCTGTAACAAGCGTTTTTAAGAGGCTTTGCTTTGCATTTGAAAGATTGAGCGTATAAGTCATATAATCGCGCTTTAAAACATAATTGGTTACAGACAGCGCGCGTTCCTGGGAAAGCTGCATATTGTAAAGGTAAGCATCATGCCCGGCCTTGCCGCTTGAATCCGTATGACCCTCGATAATGATCTCGGCAATATAGGGGCTGAATTCATCCGAAAGGAGCACGTTCAGATATACCGGTAAAAATCTGTCCAGATACATTTCGCCTTCCACGCTCAGCGTATTTGCACCGACGGCGAAAAGCATTTCGCTGGGCAGGGTAATCGCGCCGGTCTGCGCGTCAACCGTTACGGAAATACGGTTTCGGGTCAGTTCCTTTGAAAGCGCCTCAATAATCTGCGCCTTTACGCCGACCATCTGCTCAATCATCTTCTGCTGGCGCTCAAGCTCCGATTCATACTGGGAAAGCGCCTGACTTTGGCTGTTCAGACGGTTCTCGGCAGCCGACAACTGATTGTTTGCGCTCGCGAGCTGATTCTTTGTGTTTTCAAGCGCATCCAGCGTCTGATTGGCATAGCTTAAAAGATTGCTGTAGTCGATGCCAAGCGCATCCAGTTCCTTTTTTTGGTTTTCAATATCGATCAGCAGTCTGTCGATTTCGTCCTGCTGCGCCTGTTTATTGCCCTCAAGCATCAGAATTCGCGTTTGCAGATTCTCATTTTCCGAAATTTCATCGTTCAGACGCTTTTCAAGATCAAGTATGATCACCCGATTTTCATTAAGCGTGTTTTCAAGCTCTTCTTCCTTTTCGGACAAAAGAAGCGCCTGCTTGTTCATTTCCTCAGTCAGTTCCTGAAGTTTGTCTGATTGGAGAATCAGCATCTGTTCCTTGGCGTTCAGTTCCTCTTCGCTTTTTTGCATGCGAATCATCGCCTGCGTATACTGATCTTCCGTCTTTTTAAGACGCTCCGTTTGTTCCGCAAGCGTCAGCATCATTGAAAAGATGACAAAGATGAACACGAGCACCAGAACGCTCATCATATCGGAAAAGCTGAGCCAGAAGGAGCCTGTTTCTTTGGCGCGCACGCGCATGCGCCGTTTCATCTGACGCATATTACGCCTCCCTGATATCGCTCGCGCTCAAAACGCGTTCGATCTTTTCGCGCGACTCCATAAGCGCGTCGGTCAGACGGTCGATTTCGCTCAGATACCCGTTCACCGCACCTTCGACCTTTTGGGGAAGACCGTATACGGCGTCTCTCGTTTCATTGGCTGCCCATTCGATTCTCTTTAAGATCTCCGTCATGCAGCCCTCAAAATAATTGAGCGACTCCTCCATATCGCGGTCGAGCTTTTCCCGCGCGCCTTGCATGGATTTGTTGATTTTTGCGCCCGCTTCCTCCAATGCGCCCGCAGCATTTGTAAGACCTGCGCAGTTCGCATCCGTGAGCGCATTGGCATTGTCCATAAACTCCGCCATAGCGCTGTGAAGAACCTCGGTCTGGCGGATAAATTCATCATTAAGTCCCGAAAGCAGATCCATATAGTCGGCCTGGCGCTGTACAACGCCCTCGGTTCGGGTAAAAAGATCCTCATATCTCGCCTGCGCCTGCGAAAGACGATGAAGCGCGGCTTCGTACCTTTTCAAAACCTCATCCATGTCCGCCTTCATTTCACGCACAGCGCGCGCAATATCGCCAAGCCCGCTCATGGCCTCGCTCATGCTTCTGACCGCGCGCTCCTGCTGGTGACAGGAATTTTCCACGGTGTTTGCAAAATGGTCGAGCTGGCCGTGCATCGCCTGATCAATGCGGCGGATATAGGCATCGGCAACATCGTTCATCAGCTGCGCCTGACGGCTGCTTGTAAGCTCCATATTCTTTTCGACCGCGCTTGCAAGCGGACGAATGCTGACAGATACTGCATCCGAAATTGCCTTTGCGCTTTTTTCGGAATCCATTTTTTCCAGAAGCTGCTTTAAAAGCCCCGTTTGTTCCTGCTGATAAATCGCAATCTGCGTCATGGGATCGACCGACAGAACGCCTGCGTAACGCGCCATTGCGTTATAAAACGCGGTTAACGAGCGTTCCGCGCGGCTTCTGACGATGCGCGTAAGAAGCGTAAACAGAATCGAAACGACTACGCCGAAAATGGAAGTCAGAAACGCATATTTCATCGAACCCAAAAGTACAGACATGGATTCCGAGACCGCCTGCGCATCCACGCCGCTCATACCCGAAAGCGACACGGAAAGCCCCATGAGCGTTCCCAGAAAGCCAAGAGAAACCGCCACGCCCGGAATCGCTTCAGCAAGATGCGTGCTGCCCGGTCCGTCGATGACTGTTTCTTCGTTGATAAAATCTTCGACGTTGGACGGATTATGGTATTCGCCGTCAGCAAAAAAGAGGTTGTTCAGATATTCGG
>JAZSFI010000292.1:0-4722 GCA_045532135.1 Clostridia bacterium
CCCGGCCCATTGACTTCCTTAACTGCCAGCACAGTATAGTCCGCGCGCTGCAGGTTTTACGTCACCGGAACTCACACAACCAGATCCACCGTGCCATCATCCTGCAAAACAACATTCTGCAAATGCATGGCGTTTTCCGCAGAAGCACTGCAAACGCTGACAGCCAGCATGATCATCGTCAGAAGCACAATAACGATTCTCTTTTTCATTACCACTTACCTCATTTCGCTAAAAAATGTAAATTCGTAATGCCCGATACGAAGTCTGGAGCCAGACTTCAGCACCACCGAATTACCTTTCTCTATCTTTTTGCCATCAACAATTGTTCCGTTTTGGGAATATGTATCCCTCAGATACCAACGGTTGTCGGCAAAGTAGAACTCACAATGCTTTTTGCTGATGTGTAAATCTCCCTGTATGGCATATGACGATACGGTATTATCGCGTCCGATCGAAGAGCCGGACATCAATTCTATCGACTTCCCGGCCAGCTCCCCGTTATTGCATAATAACCGGGCGACATTGATATATGTATCCGTATTGGTTTGCGTATACTGCACCTGCTCAAAGGGCACTGCTCTTACCTTTGTCACCTTTTCGGAAAGCGACAGGTCATGACGGATCCAGGCAATGAGCGCATCCACCAGAGATAAAACGAAAATTGAACGGAGCAGATGATACATCAGAAGATTCAGCCAACGATGTTTCTCCGTCGTAATCCACATCCGGAAAAACGGCATGAACAGTGAACCACGCGGGCCGAACACACTCAAAAGCATATTTAGCAGCACCATCACCGCATATCCAATCGGCATGAACCACACAGGTGACACAAGAAACGCCGTTGCGTAGTAAAGGATCGTTTCAAGAAGGAGAATGCTCGCCTGAACACCTCGTCCCGGGACCTCTTCCTTCACAAAGCAATCTGTGTCCACCCTGTGCTGGTCGTCATGAACCAAAGGCTGCGGCTCAGGTTTCCGCTTGGGCTTGGAACTGGGTTGGGAATCTCTTTTTATTTCCGGTGCAGCCGGCATTCCGTTGATGGCTTTCTGCATCTCATCAAGAAGCTGATCCATATTTTGCTGGCGGTCCTTGGTATTCGTACTCATTCCGCGCAGCAAAACACGTTCCTGTGCCTCGGAAATCGAAGCTCCCATCTCACGCGGACTGGCTATCCGCGTACCATCCAGCACAACCAATGAAGACGCGGGCGGTATAGTATGCGTAATCGCAAAGTACAATGTGGCGCACATGGAATAAACATCCGTCCATGTTCCCTGACGTTCCGTATTTCCGCTCACCTGTTCATAAGGCGAATATCCCACATTGTATGCACGCGGAAACGTCCGTGTAAACCCGGATCGTGCTACATGCGCCGCTCCGAAGTCGATCAGAACCGGCGTGTACTGATCCGTTCCCTCTTTCTGAACCATGAAAATATTATTGGGAGAAATATCGCGATGCAGCACATTTTGCTTATGCGCATATCTCAAGGCATCCATCACGGGCAGCAGCAAATCATACGCCTCTTCAAAGCTCAGTTTTTTGTTCTGCTTCAGATAGTGCGTCAGATCCATGCCCTCAAGAAGCTCCATGCCGTAATATGCGGTATTGTTCTCCTCGAGCGTAAAGAAGACCTTTACGATGTTTCGATGCGCCTTCAGTGCATGAATAACCCTTGCTTCGCGGCAAAAGCTTCTGAGATGCTCATCATACATCTTTTGCTTCTCATACGGCACCAATACACTGTTGTCTTCCAGTCTGGTAACCATTCTGGATGGAAAAAACTCTTTGACAACAATATATGCATCGCGTGTCTTATCAAAAGCTTTATAGGTGATACCGAAACCACCTTTGCCCAAGCATTCACCCAATACGATGTTTCCATCATCCAGCAACGTACCCGGCGGCAGAATAGCGCTGCCCGCGTTAGCCATCATTGATTAGTCCTCCCAGACGAATTGTTCTCCACACAGGGGGATGAAAACCAGTTCCGTATCGCCGACAGAAATTCTGTCATAGGCTACCAGCGGACGGGATACCGCGTCCAGCGGCTCGTCATTGCAATACGCAATGTTCTCAGGCGTTCCATGGGAAGCAGTCGTGAAGCGGCGGTTCTTGGTGTCATACGTTACACGGGCCATGCCCTTGCTGCTGTCCTTGCGGTCCGGGATGTTGATATCCCTCTCCGTTCCGCCCTTAACGTTGCGGCCAATGTAATTGTGACCGCTGTGAAGTCTGAAATCCTGGCCCTTCAAATCGCCATGAACACAGATCAGCCAGCCGACCGTTGCGCGGGTGTTTGCTACATTCGCGCCGGCATCGATAACCGTTTCGCCCAGATCGGTCTGCTCAATCTCATCGTCCATAGGCTCGGTCGCGTCCATGGATTCGATCGTATTATTCATTCCTCTCTGATAGTTCAGGGGAGCCTCCGTCGGCTTGTTGCTCAGGGGTGCAATCGCGGAACCGAGATCGTTATCAAAAAATTCATTTCTGCGTGCCATGTTTGTATTCTCCTCTCAATGTATAAATCATTGTTTGCATTATTGAAATTTTCAGCTCAGCTTGAAGCTCTCACTTTCAGAACCGAGGCTCAGCTGCTGATTGCGGTGCCATACTGCCGCTGCACCCTTCTCAAGCTTTACACCGTCAATGAAAGTACCGTAGGTCGAATTTTCATCCTTTACAACTACGCTCTTTCCGTCAAACTTAATGCTGCAATGCATGCGGCTGACGCCCTTGGCATCTTTCAGACAAACATTGCACTGAGCATCCGAACCCATGATAACGCGCGCGCCGGGCTTGAGTGCAAAATTCCTGCCGGCCAGAACGCCCTGAACGCCGGAAATCGTGCGCATTGCTGCAGGCTTTCTCTGCTTGCGTGCGGTTATAACTACCACGACGACCACAGCCGCAATCAGAACGCCCATAACGATAATGCCGATTGTCTTGGCGGAAAGTGTATTGCCCTGCGTAAGATAGGGAACACCCTGCGCATCCAGCATGCGGATTACGTCATTAATACTGGTTGCATAGTTGATACCGCTTGCAACAGAGGCATTGAATCCACTCGTATTGATGCCCAGTACACGACCATCGACGTCAACCAGCGGACCGCCCGAATTACCGCTGTTAATGGCAGTGTTGTGCTGAATCAGTTCGCCTTGGCCGGTTCCGGATTCCGCACGGCTGATCACGTTACTGATAATGCCGTTCGTTACCGTGATCTTGTCAATCGTGGATACCAGATCGCCTGCAACATCAACGCCTCTGTCTGCAGCGCCCGGGAAGCCCAGCGCGTACACCTGAGCATGGTTGTTGGTGAATTCGTTCTCCTTGTAAGGACGCAGCGTCGCGGGCTTGCGGACATCCGTAGGCGTATGGATGAACAGCAGCGCCATGTCAGCGTCTTCACTTATATACTGAACCTTGGCGGGAATCTTGTTGGTGCTGTTGTCATACACAATGTAGGCATCGGTCATTATGCAATATCCTGTGCGGACAGAGACCGTCTCGGCTCCGTTCTTCCAAGCTTCATAATCCTCAGCCGTAACGTACTTGATTACTTCATCTTCCACAACATGACGGTTCGTGACAAAATACCTGACGGCATCTTCATCATCGCCAACAGCGAAACCGCTTCCGGTCGCCGCCGCGCTGCCGATTCTTCCTACAATCGACCCATCCTCATACAGATAGTCGCCGCTGATGGAATAGCCCTGCGCATCAAAGTAATCATATTCGGCATAAATGCGAACTACGCTTTCCTTCGCCTCCGCAATCGGATCGGCGCTGCAAGCAGTCAATGAAATAAGCATCATAAGGGTCATGATTACCAACAAAATTCGTTTCGCCATGATTCTCTCTCCTCTGTCTTATGAAATAGAAACCCCGATTACAACGATCGATGCGTTGTCCTGGCCGGGTCTGTTCTTCGCTTCAACCAGCGCAGTTACCTTCCGTGCTGCTTCCTCCGGCGCACATGCCAGAGCCGCGCACAATTCGTCCTCACTTACGGTACCGAAAATTCCGTCGCTCATGAGAACGATTTTATCTCCCGGCAAAAGTCGCATCGGCGTAAGCGTACGATCGATCTGCCGCAGATTTTCTTTTCCCATAAAAGCCGTGAGCGCCTTTTCCCTTCGGGGATCGGCGGGAATCTCCGCTGCGTACATTGCGCGTTCTTCATCGTTGTCACGCTTCATAACGTGTTCACGATTCAGTGTGAGCAGAACGCCCGAACGATACAGCGCAATGCGGCTGTCTCCGACGGACAAAAGCCACAACGCCCACTGCTTGATCAGTACGGAAACCAGCGTCGAGCCGCACATTTTTCCCTCGCGGTTCAGCTCCAGAACACCTTCATGTCCGCGTGCCGCAGCATACAGAAGCTCCTCAACAGGTTCTCGGCTGCCGTTTTCCGAAAGGAACGAAGCGCGCATGTTCTGCACAACTGCCACGCTGGCCAGATCGCCGTTGCTCAGGCCGCCGATTCCATCCGCCACCGCCGCGAGCAGGCCACGGCTGACAAGATTTTTTCGGTTCTTCCATTCAGAGCAGTACAGCGCATCCTGCTGATCCTTTCGCTTGCCGCAAATCGAACTGGTGCCAACGCGGATGACGGGCCAGCCGTCGTCGGGAAATCCCGCGGTTGCGTTTGACGGATCCGCTTCACTGATCACCGTCTCGCCTGCGCCTTCCGTCGCCATATCATCAAAC
>JAZSFI010000558.1:0-3911 GCA_045532135.1 Clostridia bacterium
CCCGGCGCAATCGACAATCTTTTTGCTGCTCAGACGCCTGCAGCTCCGGAAAATGTTCCTCCTGCCGAAACCGAAGAAGCGCGCAAGACCGCTGAAGCGTCTGAAAGGGAAGCGGCAAAACAGGTAAAAAAAGAAGCACCCTGCAAAAAGCCTAACGGCAAAGGAAAGAAACGCAGATGAACCGCTGTCATTGGGTGAACCTTAAAAATCCCGCTTACATCGCCTATCACGATACCGAATGGGGCAAAACCGATTTATCAGAGCGCGAATTGTACGAACTTTTCATCCTTGAAACCTTTCAGGCAGGTCTCTCATGGGAATGCGTACTCAACAAGCGTGCGGCTTTTCGAAAAGCCTATAACGGATTTTACCCGGAAGAGGTTGCAAAGTTTGACGATCAAAAAATCCAATCGCTTCTTACCAATCCATCCATCATCCGAAATAAGCACAAAATTTTTTCTTCCGTCTCCAATACATGCGTTTATCTTCAGATTCTGTCGGAATTTTCCTCTTTCCGCTCCTACATCGAATCCTTTCTCCCCTCAACGCCCCTTTTTGAACCCTACACCCTAAAAACCACTTCGCCCGTTTCTGATGCGATGTCAAAGGATCTAAAAAAACGCGGCATGAAATTCTGCGGCTCAACCATCGTTTATTCCTTTCTGCAGGCGGCAGGTTTTATAAACGCGCACGGGCCGGAATGCGATTTGTATAAATGCACGAAAAAGCATTAAACATTAAAAATCCCTCACGCACGAAAAACTTCGTGCGTGAGGGATTTCTTTTGTCTGGTTATTCAGCAGAATGCGAAGTCATGTTCGTCAGGGCCGTGCAGCCTTTAAAGGCGCGCGCGCCGATGACGGTTACGGTGTCCGGAACGGAAACCGTAGCAAGCTTCGTTGCATTCATGAACGCCTCGTTGTCAATTCTGACTACCGGGACTCCGTTCACCACAGAAGGAATTACGACATCCGCAGGCGCCGCGCCGGGATCCGCATATCGGATCGCCGCGCCGTCGCCGCCATTGGCGGCTGCGCCGGACAGAATCGTGTAAATGTAGGTATCGCTGCCGTTTACAAACAGAACGCCTTCAGATACTACGATGGTCGCAGTCTTTACAACCGTATCATTGAGGCCGTCTATCACGGTAACGGTTGCGGTATACGTGCCTTCCTCGGCATTTTCAATGCTGACAACATTCGCGCTGCCAAAGTCCGGAATACTGAGCACGGGCTCGGTTACGCCTTCCTTCACGACTGTAAATGCGAAGCGCGCATCTCCAATCGCGTTCAGCGCTTCAGCCGTCCAGCTGATGGTGTTGCCGATGGTATTGAACTCATGATCCGGTGTAAGCGTCGCGCCCAGCGCGTCAAATACGACGACTTCCACGGTATCGGAAAGACCGTTATCGAGCGCGGTTACAGTAATCTTCGCCACACCGCTGCCAACGGCGGTAATGGTCGCCTTGTGGTTGTCTGCGGGATCTACAGTTACAGTTGCCGCTTCCTCGTTGCTGCTTTCCCACTTGACCATCTTGTTAAAGGCGTTTTCGGGAAGCACGTTTACAGCAACATCCGCAGTCTTTCCGGCGCGAATTTCAAGCTCGTTTATGCTCAAATCGATGCTTTCCACCGGAACAGGCAGAACCGCAACAGCGCATTCAGCGGTAAATACCGTGTCAAAGTAATCGGTTACGGTTACCTTGATTATGGCGGTTCCGACATTCAGTGCCTCCAAAAGACCCGTTTCGGAAACCTTGACGGTCGCAGGGCTCATGCTTTCGTAAACGATGGATTTGCATTCCGCATTCCAGGGCGTATATACGGGCATGATCTGGTGGGTCGAGTAGTGGATCATGGAAAGGGACGGCTCGGCAAGTCTCATGCCTTTCATCTTCACTCTTGAAAGCGTGATCACGCATTCGTCGGTGAATCCCCCGTCGTTCGTGGTTACGGTAATCGTTACCGTGCCCTCGTGTCCGAGAGCGGTGACAAATCCTGTATCCGTAACGGAGGCAAGCGCATCGTTACTGGACTTCCACGTAACGCTCTTATCGTCCGCATTATCCGGCGTAATCGAAGTCATCAGATGAACCATATCGCCCTTTTCAAGGGTAAAAGCATTGGCATTGAGCCGGATACCGGTCACGCGAATGGGCGTTACGGATACCGTGCAGGTCGCACTGAAGCTCAGATCCTTTGTGCGGGCGGTGATCGTTACAGGGCTGTCGGTGACGCCGAGCGCCGTTACAAGACCGTCCGTCGAGACTGAAACCTTCGCAGGATCGCTGCTTGCCCAGATGACGGACAGATCGCTTGCGTCAGCGGGAAGCACCTGCGCCGTAAGCTGGAATGTATCCAGATGAACAAGCGTCAGATTCGTCTCGTTCAGGGAAATGCTTTCAACATGCTTGAGAACCTCGACAACCGCTGTTTTGGTCGCGCCGTTGTATGCCTGCGCGGTTATGATTGCCTTGCCCTTGCTGACGGCGGTCAGACGATGGTTTTCCGTATCCACGCGCACGATTTCGGGCGCGCTGGAGGTGATCGTGTAATCGGTAACGATACCTCCGGGAAGCGTTACGGAATATTCGCTCGTTTCACCGATGTACATTTTGCTGTTTCCAATCATCAGATTCAGCGTACTCGGAGCGCTCTTTACATCAACCGTCATAATGGCTTCCTTGCCGTTATGGGTTATGACCTTGATGCGGGTAATGCCGACCTTAACGCCGGTTACGATGCCGGAATCGCTGATGGTGGCAATCCTTTTATCCTCGACCGCATAGGTAAAGCTGGCAGCGGCGCCGCTCGGAATCTCAACGAGATTTGCAGCGTTTACTTCCTGTTTTACGCCGATGGCGATGGAGGAAAGGATGAATTTGACTTCAGACGGAGCTTTCTTTACGTATACCAGGCACGTATCGGTCTTTCCGTTGTAGGTCTCAGCGGTAATCGTCGCCGTGCCTTCCTGAATCGCGGTTACCTTGCCGTTTGCATCAACGGTGGCAACGCCATTGTTTGAAGATCTGAAGGTAATTTCGCCTGCGGCATGCTCGTTGAGCGCGGCGGACAGCTTAAAGGTCTGTTCTGCGCCCAAAGTAATCTCATGCTCGGAAAGCGTGACGCTCTTCGGCGCTTCAAACACGTTTACATTGCAGATCTTGTATTTTCCGTTGAAGGTAACGGCTCGGACGCGCGCTTTACCGTAAGCAACGGGCGTTACAAAACCGTTTTCATCCACCTTGACGATTGATTCGTCATCGCTCTCCCAAGTGATTTGGGAAGCGGTGCCCGTGGGCAGAACTGCCTTGAGCTGCACAGGAGCGTTTCCGACAATTACATCAAGCGTCGTTGCGCTTAAATTGACGGATGCGGGAGCGCTGGCAACGGTGATCTTCATAATGGCAAACACGCCGTTATACGCAAATACGCTGACGGTTGCGCTTCCGCGGTTTGCACCGTAGATTTCCATGCCTTTGACCGTGATATAGCGAGAAGAGGTAGAAAGCTTGAGATCGCCTTCGATGATGTTGCCGGCTGCATCATAGCAAACCGCTTCAATCTTAATGCTTTCCTTGTAGCCGATCGTGTCGACCTTGGTCAGAATCTCGATTTTGACAGGCGCAGGCGTTACAACAACCTTGCAGATGCCAATCACTTCTTCGCCGGTCTTTCTGTTGACGGTCTTGGCAATAATGCTGGTCTCGCCGGTCAGAATACCGGTTACCTCACCGGTTTCGGCATTGACAACGGCAATATTCTCATTGCCGGAAATGTATTCGATCGTGCCGATATAATCGTCGCCGAGTTCCGCCTTCACGGTGATTTTGTCAAGCTCTCGAACCGTTATGTCGCCTTCGGGGAAGGTGATCGTCTCAGGAAGTCGGAGGCCAAGCGGTCTTAGGAAGA
>JAZSFI010000591.1:0-4208 GCA_045532135.1 Clostridia bacterium
CGCCGGTCAGAATTCTCATGGACAACGGCGACGCATGGTCACTTGAGCCCTTTGAAAAGAAGGAAAGCGCCTTCTTTAACGGCCACATTCTGATTGTCGCTCAGGCGGGCACGGAAAAGGGCGAAACGGAAATCGAAATTGAAGTGGATGGATTTGCAAAGAAGACTTTGACGCTTGAAATGAAATAGCAGGAGACATATATGGAAAAAGCGGTGACGTTTGACGAGCTTGCGCTTCTGTCAAAAATAAAAACAAAGCCAGGGCTGTACTTCGGACAGCCATCGCTTAAAAGCCTCAGAGACATGCTGGGCGGCATGTCATATGCGTTTTCCGTATGCGGACAGCCGGACGCTCTTTTCTATTTCAGCCATTTCACAAAATGGTATAATGCCCAATTGATGGAAAAGGATAAAAACGGCTACGCGTGCTGGTGGAATTACATCCTGTATATCAGCGGAGGCTTTGACGATCAAGCATTTTTCAATTTCTTCCGGGCATTTGAGAAATATCTCATGGATGTGCACAAACTTACGCTTCCTCCCTCTGATCATTAGCAGGAGATAAGTGCCATGACAAGAGAAGCAATCGACGCTTATATTCAAAGCCAATACGGCATACAGGCAGAATACCCATTTGAAGCAGACGATCTTACCGCGGTTTACCGGCACACAGACAACAAAAAGTGGTTCGCCATTGTGATGCGCATACCGAATAAGCGGCTGCACATTGAATCAAACGATGAAATTGATGTGATGAACGTCAAATGCGAGCCCGTCGTCATCGGATCGTTTCTGATGGAGGACGGTTTTTACCCCGCCTACCACATAAACAAAACCCATTGGATCACCATTTCGCCTGAAGCGGACGAAGAGAAGACAAAACTGCTGATCGATATGAGCTATTCTCTCACGGGCACAAAAAGAAAGAAGGCAAGAAAATGATAAAAGCCAACATCCGGGACATTCAAAACATCCGCCTTTCGGGCAGATTTGATCAAACGGAAAAGGATTTCCCCCTTAACTGGACGGCTGCCGGATGCGACATGAAGGTAAAGGGCAGCTATCTGAATGTGGAAATCACATCTCATTACAATATGTACCGCCCCTATATCACCTTTGAAGTGGACGGCCTTCGCGCCCAGACGTTCGCGCCGTTAAAGGGCACGCACACCTACACCGTTTTTTGCTCCATGGACCCTGAAAAGGCGCACAAAGACAAAATCCTCATGGAATCCCAGCTGTTTATTGGCGACAGCCGCCTAACCCTTAAAACCATCGAAACCGACGGCGAGATCCTGCCGCCCGACCCTGTCAAATGCAGAATCGAGTTTATCGGCGATTCCATCACCAGCGGCGAAGGCGGACGAGGGCCCAAGGACTTTTCCGAATGGATGCCCATGATGTTTTCCGCCTCCGACAACTATGCGCGCTTTGCCGCCGACAAAATGAAGGCAGCCTATCAGGTGGTCTCTTTAAGCGGCTGGGGCATCCGATGCGCGTGGAACAACGATCCTTCCTCACGTATCCCGCGCATATATGAGGAAATCGCGGCCGACGGAAAGCCGTATGACTTTTCCTTCGATCCGGATTACGTGGTCATCGCCCTTGGCACAAACGACAACAACGCCATGAATCAGCCGGAATTCAAAAATCCGGAAACCGGCGAAACCTTCAGGCTCACCAAAGACCACATGGGCGAATGGACGAAGAAAGCCTTTGAATTTCTAAACACCATTCACCGGAGAAATCCCCGCGCGAAAATTGTCTGGATGTCCTTTTTCAAGGAAAGCGACGTGGCTGAGGCTACGCAGGCGGCGTGCGAAATGGCCAAAGAAGCCGGAATCCCCGCCCGATACGCCTGCACACTCGATCTTCATCACTTAATCCGCGGCGGCATGGGTTCAAGAAGCCATCCGGGCATCGTTTCGCAAAAGCACATCGCAAAGGAACTTTTAAAGGTTCTGAAGGAAAAATAAACGCCGAACAAAACGGCGCTGTCTCATTAAAGGCATAAAACACAAAACCGGGACGGGAAAATCGTCCCCTGCAACGGAAACACGATGGTTTCTTTCTGTAGGGGACGACTTTCCCGTCCCGTAATTCATGTTTTCAAGAAGTATTCTGTTAAAGCCAAAAGCAAACCTTGTTTTGAAACAGCTTCATTTTATGCGAAATATTACGCTTCCCTTTTCGAAAAAAGGAAAAACGGTCTTTCGCGGCAGTCCATTTTCAGAACCCTGTAATCCGCATACGCGACGTTTCCTTCCATTCGAACCTTGCCTTTTCTGCCGGGAATCTCAAATCTTCCGCTGCCTTCCTTGTACATGGGATCCAGAACGCCGATTTCGTCCCCGTCGGCCTTGGCAACAACCACATAGTGGCCGCTGTTGGAAAATACGCCGATGTAATCATCGCGGTCGCCGTAGGTGTTGGCAACGACCATGCCCTTGCCCTGGCGCATGAATTCGATCATCTCTTCCGCGTCTTCCGTGACAATTACGTTAAGCGGAAAAGCCTCGACCATTTTCTCCGCCAGAATATAGAAATTCGTGCCAAAGTCCTCTCTTGCGCCGGCAGCCTTGGCAAACTTTCCGCTTTCCTCGGGCGGAAAATCGATTCCGAGAAGATTTTCAAGGATCATCGTCATGGAAATCGGGCCGCAGCCGTTGTTGGAAAGGTTTCCATTCGGCGACGCAGGCGAAACATAGGGAACGTGCTCATAGTCGAGCTGACAATAGAATCTGTAGTCTTTCATGCCGCCTGCCTCCTTACGCTTCTTCGTTCATATGGTCGATGACAAACTGACAGAAGGTCTTTGCGCCGGTCTCAAGGCCGTCCTCATCGATGTCCCAGCCGGAGGAATGCGCAAGGGACGTGATGCCCTTTTCATTGTTGCGCATGCCAAGGCCGAACAGAAGCCCCGGTTTTTCCTTCTCGTAATAGGCAAAATCCTCTCCGCCGGGCGAAGGCTCAAGCACGATCACCTTGTCCTTGCCCACAACCTTTTCAGCTGAACGCTTCCACCATCTGTACAGCGTGTCGTCGTTGTACGCCGGGGGCAGAGGATCGTCCGAGAAGATGCATTCGCCCTCGCCGCCCATTTCTTCGCAGGTGTATTTGACAAGCTTCTTAATGCGCTCGATCATGGTGTCGCGCGTGGATTCTTTAAGGCAGCGCATGCTTCCGCTCATTTCACAGAAATCCGGCACCTGTGCAATGGTGGCGCCCGCGTTCATTTTGCCAACGCCCAGTACGCACGTATCAAACGGATCGGCCTCGCGGGAAACCAGCATCTGAATGCCCATGTAGATCTTTACGCCGATGGCCAAAGCGTCGATGCCCCTGTGGGGCGAAGCCACGTGAACGCCCTTTCCGCGCACTTTAATGGTAAAGGCGCAGCTGGTGGCATTTGTGATGCCTGAGCAGGACGAAAGCACATGCGTCTCGTCCACGCAGTTGACGTGGCACATGATGATCTTGTCAATATCCTTCATAACGCCGTTTAAGCACATGGTCTTTGCGCCGGAGGGCTTGCTTTCCTCGCAGGGCTGGAAAAGAAGCTTTACGCGGCAGGTGAGCTGGTCGCGGATGGCCCAGAGCGCTTTGGCCGCGCCCAAGAGCATGGCGGTGTGCGCATCGTGACCGCAGGCATGCATCTGACCGTCGATTCTGGAGCGATAGGGTTTGTCGGACGGGGCTTCCTGAATGGGCAGCGCGTCCATATCGGCGCGGATGCCGATGGTGAAGCGGTCGATATGCCCGTTGATGGTGGCGACGACGGTGTTTTTCCCGTATACGTCCGCTTCATAGGGAACGCCGATTTCATCCAGCGTTTTTCTGACCAGCGCGCTGGTTTTCTCAAGCTCCCAGCCCAGCTCCGGGTACATGTGAAGCTCGCGGCGGATGCGTACCATCATTTCCTGATCTACGGTAAAAAGGATATCGTTTTCCATATGGATAACCCTCCTTTGTTAAATCCAATTGTTTAAGACCAGTATAGCACAGGAAAAAACCAAATGCAAGGAAATATCGGCCTTTGTTTACGCCATCTTCCATAGACCGAAAGGCAAAAATATGCTATAATGAATCCGAATTTGAAGATAAAGGAACCGATGAAATTATGTTTACCGCAGACATGTGGAAGGATTATGAAGTTCTGGATACCGGCGACGGCGAGAAGCTGGAAAGATGGGGGCGCGTGGTTTTGCG
>JAZSFI010000072.1:0-13209 GCA_045532135.1 Clostridia bacterium
CCCTTCGTTTCCAAATACGGCAAAGCCGGTTTTGTTGGGGCTGATTCTCAAAACGCCTTCAGACGGCTTCATCATAAACGGACCATAGGTGATGAATTTCTGTCGAAGCGCATTGTCGGTAAAATCAATCGTAATCGGTTCAACGTCTTTAACGATAAAAGCGTTCACACAGTTTACTGAAGCGCCGTCAGAAACAAGCGTGAGCGTATAGTCGCCCTTTTGAAGCTTTACAGCTTCCGTTGTAAACGTGAAGGTTTTTCCGCGCCCACCAAACGATGGGACAACCGCAGTCAGGATCGTTTCTCCATCCAGTAAAACGGAAATGCTCTTTCCTTCATCTTCTTTTCGAATCGTAAAATCAAAAGCGTACATTCCGTCCTCGGCTACGCGAACTGCATAATCGGCTTTTCCGAGGATCGGCGCCTTTTCATCCTGACCGCCGAATTTCTCCCACGCAAGCTCATCCGCATTGAGCGCATGAATCGCGGAAAAATCACCGGGAAGGAGTTTCAAAGCGCTGTTATCGCTGGAACCCAACGCCTCTTTTGTCGCCGCCATAAAGGAATATTCTACATTTCCGTTCCTGTAAGCGCCGATTCTTTCACACTCGATATTGGCGTTTTCAAGGGTGATGATGCGCATTTCGTCCAGGTACATATACGTAATATCCGGCGTATTCTCGATTCTCAGCGTATGAAGGCAGCTTTCGGGGCCGATCTCGGGAAGGTTCGCTTCCGAAATGATCTCGCCGCCAATAAAAACCTTCATGCCCGTCTGCGTAATTTCGACCTTTACATCTTTGCCGTCCTTTTGGCCGGCAAGCCACATTGCCGTATCACCGTTCAGCGCAAAGTTGGCTTCCTGCGTAAAGACGCCTGTTTTTTCAAGGTCTGCAAAGTATCCTTCTTGGGTTTGTGAAAAATCGTTCAGATCCGCCCTTGCATCGCCGTATACATCCGGCATCTCAGGCACGGGCATTTCGGTATTGGACGGACCTGTGGTATAAAGAAGTCCGCCGTTGGTCAGAAGCCTGTCCAGATTGTAAAGGCGGGCCGGGCCGCCCAGACTCACGAGAGAATGGTATGCGATATACATGCTGTCAAGGTCGGGGCCGATGACATTGGAAGAATGACCAAGTCCCTTGAACTCATCGCCGAAAACGCTGTTGATTAAGAGGGTGGAATCTTCTCTTTGCGCAAACGTTCCCCTCGGACCGCCTTTTCGGGAAGCATATGCCACCTGATAGCCGGTAGAGCATACGTGGTTTCCGGTAAAAGTCAGGTAATACCAGTCGCCGCGTCTGAAAAGGCCGGGGCCTTCCGTCCAATGTCTGAGCGTCGCGCCCGTATTGGAGGCAAGATTTTCGGGAAGCATTGTGCTTTCATCCAAAAATTTGGACTTGATCAGCCAACTGTCGGGATAGAGAATCATGATTCTTCCGTCATCAAGCTTGAAAAACGAGCCGTCAATGGAATGGCCGAAATTCTTTGTGACGGGCACAAACGGACCAAGCGGACTGTCGCTTTTCAGAATATAGTGTCCGCCGCCATTGGGGGAGGTAATCATGTAAAAATGGCCGCGCCAATAGGTCACTTCCGGCGCATAGGCAAAATATACGTCTCTTCCCTGCGTGCAGTAGCCTTCATATTTCCAGTTGACAAGGTCCTTTGAGGTATATACCTTCACCCTTTCCTCGCAGGAAGAAGGATAGAGATAGTAGGTGCCGTTAAAGCGCATGACAAACGGGTCTCCCACGCCGTAATCATCCGAAGCGCCGGGAATCGGCGCATACTGTCCTTCCACGGTCTGGGGATTGACGTAATCTTCCGAAAGCGCGGAAAACAACATAAAAATTGCCAATGCAACCAAAAGCATGCGCCTAATCATTTTTATTCCTCCTCGATGGACTTAATGGACACCTCAGTCACAGAAAGCTCTTTTCCGGTGGAGAAAAGACCGCAAAGACCATGGGTGTAGGGATTGTCCGAATGAATGACATGAACGGGCGTTTCATTGTCCTTACAGAAAATGGAAATCTCTCCGCCCTGAACGCGGATCGTCAGGGATGCTTCCGTCTGGTTTTTCCATTCGGGAATCTTGACTGTAACATTTTTACACGGCGCGCCGTAATTGAGCTTCTTTACGGTAATTCCGCTGCTGCTGAGCGCAAGACCGTAGCCGAATGCGCTCTCCGGAACCTGTTCCGCATAATAGGAAACGTCCGTTGCGTTTAAAAGAATTCCGCTGAAACCCGCGCCTTTTTTTGGAATTTCAAAAGATACGGAAAGTTCATAATCCGTCTGTCCCTCATCTCCGATCAGGGCAAAGCCGCTTTTCCCGGTTGAAATGGACAGTTTTCCGTTTTTACAGGAAAATCCGCCGAGCGTAATGATGCCTTTTCGATCGTTCTTCGAAATGTCCCATGCTTTATTCCAAGCATCAGCATGACGGAAGAATTCGAAGTCCTTTATATAGGCGTCCTCGCCCGAAACCGTAAGCGCATGATTTCCTTCGGAAAGGAAAACCGCTTTAAGTACTGCTTTGGTGTATTCTCCGTCCCCCTCGCCTGCTTTCGGGAGCGTAAAGGAAACGCTGTCCTGATCGTCCACTTTAAACTCGATCCGCTTTCCTGCGTCTTCCTTTCGATAGGTAACGTTGACTGCATATTCGCCGTCCTCTTTTACGCTGATCGCGTACACCGCTTCACCCAGCAAAATCGCTTTTTCCTCATAATTGCCGGTTATCGCGTAATCAAGCGCCGCTCCGTTGAGCGCGTGAAGGGCGGAGAATCCACCCGGAACGGCCTTGGGTGAAGCATAATCTCCGTCGCCCAGCGCTTTGTCCGTGTGCGCGATGAAGGAATAGGAAACGTTTTCCCGCTTGAGCGCACCGACAACATCGGACGCGATCATCGGATTTTCAATGGTCAGAAGGCGCATGGTGTCGATGTAGACATACATCACATCCTGCGTGCACTCGACGCGAAGCGTGTGTATTCTGCCCGCGCGGCCAAGTTCGGGAACGGAAGCGGTTTTTTGAATCTCTCCGCCGACAGACAATGAAATTTGATTTCCGTCCGTCTCAATGAGCGCTTCAAGTCCGTTTATGTTTCCAAGCCGCCACGCCATACATCCGCCGTTTAATACGAAATTGCATTCCTGCGTAAAGCGGCTGTTTCCGCTTGCATTTACAAAATATCCGTTTTCGGTTTCCTGAAAATCGCCCATTTCTCCGTTTGCATAGCCGTAGAAATCCGGCATTGAAGGAACGGGCATTTCCTGCATGGTCGCGCCTGTGGAATACAGTTTTCCGCCGTTGGTGAGCAGTCTGTCCACATTGTACCATCTGACCAGTCCTCCGCCCGTCTGCTCAAGCGCGTGGCAATGGTAAGCGGTATAGAGGCTGTCAAGATCGGGACCATAGAAATTGGACGAATGTCCAAGCCCGGTAAAAGGATTTGAAAACTCACTGTTAATGAGAAGCGTATGATCCTCCGCCTGCATATATTTTCCGATCATATCGCCCTTTCGGCTTGCCCATGCAACGCGGTAGCCGGTTGAAAGATAGTGGTTTCCGGTGAATGTGAGATAGCTCCAGTCGCCTCGTCTGAAAACACCCGGGCCCTCCGTCCAGCGGTAAAGCGTAACGCCCGTAGACTTATTGATGCCTTTGGGCTTCATGGTATTTTCATCGATCTGCGTGATGGCAATGGAGTTGCTGCCGGCCAAATTCAGCATATACAGCTTTCCGTCGTCGTCTGCGAACAGGCTTCCGTCGATGGAAAAGCCGAAATTTTCCGTAATACGCGTAAAAGGCCCTTTGGGCGAATCGCTTTTCATAATGTAATGGCCTTGACCGATGGGCGAAGTAATCATGTAAAAATCACCGCGCCAATAGAAGACCTCGGGCGCATAAGCGATGCGGCCTTCGCTGTTTTGGGTGCAATGGCCTAGAAAATCCCATGAAACGAGATCTGCGGATTCATATGCACGGATTTCTTCGCCGCCGGTGGTATAGAGATAGTATTTTCCGTCAAAGCGCATAACAAACGGATCCGCCGCATCCATCACCCGGTCGAGATTATCCCGAACGATCACAGGATTTGAATACGTTTCCGCATTCGCGCCCGACAAAAGGCACGCGGAGACGAGCGCAGCAGAGATGAGCTTTTTCATTATTTACCATCCCTTCAAAATATATCTTACTTAATACCGGAATGCGCCATGGTGTTCATGACCTTGCTCTGGCACAGAATAAACAAAATCAGGTTCGGAAGGAACATAATGAGCGAGGCCGCCGCTGCAATACCCTGACCGGCAACGGCGTTTGTGTTGCTGGCAAGAGTGCTCATATAGAATGTAAGCGTGCGCATGCTCTCTTTATTGGTATACATGGTGGAAGTTTCAGTATTGTTCCAGACAGACTGGAACGCCAGAATTGCAACGGTTGCGATGGCAGGCTTGATCATGGGAAGAATGATTTTTCTGTAGACGGTAAAATAATTTGCGCCGTCCACAATGGCCGCTTCAATCAGGCTGTCCGGCACCTGATCGGTAAACTGCTTTACAAGGAACATACCGACCGGAAGCGCAAGAAGCGGAAGAATGTGAGCAAAATAGGTGTTGATAATGCCCATTTTATCGACAAGCAGGTATCTTGGAATGATAACGGCAACCGGCACGAACATCATGGCGAGGTTGTTGATTTCCATCAAAACGCCCTTCGCACGGAAGCGAAGCTTCGACAATGCAAAGGCCGCCATTGAGGAGAACAGCATGCTCAAAAGCACAACAGAGCCCGTGACGATGACGCTGTTGAAAATGTAGCGGCTGATGGAGATGCCGCCGGCGGACGCCTGACGGGCAAGCTTGACAAAGTTGTCAAACACGGGATTCTCCACGAAGAATCTCGGCGGGAACGCAAACAATTCGTCAATGGGCTTGAATGCGTGATTGATGATAAACACAATCGGCAAAGCCATAAAAAGCGCAAGCGGAACCAGCACCAAATACATAGGGATCTGGTTTAAATGGAATCGATCGGGATTGAATCGGGTCTTGCGCATAAATGTCTCCACCTTTCAAAATGAGGGTTTCTCAAATCAATTGTAAAAGTATCCGTATTCCGCCAAAAGGCTCTCTTGCATAAAGGAATGGTTTTTTCCCTTTAAACAAGAGGGACTTTTGAAAAATACGGAGAGGGCGGGCGGTGCGTATCCCGCCCTCTCCGCGCGTTTTACCTGTTTTGAACGATAAAGTTCAATTACTGGGGCAGAGCAGCCAGCGCTTCAACAACAGCGTTGTCAGCTACAGCCTGCAGCTCGGCAGCAACGTCGGCAGCAGAGATCTCACCGCGGAGGATCTTGCCATCGATGTCGTTTCCGTTGTAGTAGGCTTCGATCGCAGCCCAGCCGGGCGCTACGGGCCAGTTGGAGGGAACGAAGTTGACGCCACGGGTCAAAACGGCCTCAAAGAAGGGCTTTACGTCCTCTTCAGCATTGTCAACGAGGTCCTGCCATACTTCGGGAGTGCTTACAACGGGCATACGGGATACGGGATAGCCGTTCTCGCGATAGGTCTTCTGACGGCAGAGGGCAGCCTGCGGGCCCCAGCTCATCCACTTGGAGAGCTCCCACGCTTCGCGGGGATACTGGGTGGAGGCAGCGATTACGCCGTTGTCAACGATGGCCAGTTCGCCCTTCGCATCGCCCATGGGCAGCGGATAGAATACGAACTCACAGCCGGTTTCCTGGGGAACGGTGGTCTTGAACATTGCCTGGGTCCAGGGCCAGTCAATGTGCATAGCGGTACGGCCCTTTCCAGGAGGCCATGCGCCGGGATCGCCGAGGACAGCTTCTTTTTCTTCAGCGCTCATCCACTCGCAGATCTTGTTGTTGATAACTTCAGCGCGGTACTCGGTGGCTTCTACCCAAACTTCGTCGAAGTTGAACTTCTCGCCATCCCAGCCGAACTTGCCCTGGTTGCCGTTATAGGCTGCCGGGAACAGGTCGACATACAGGGGGTTGGAAACGCCGAAGTTGTACTCTTCGGGGTGGCTCAGCTCGTCCGCCAGATCCATGTAGTCTTCCCAGGTCCAGTCGATGGAGGGGAGTTCTACGTTGTACTGCTCGAACAGAGTCTTGTTCATGAACATCATGTGGGGGAACATGACCGCGGGATAAGAATAGTTCTTACCGTTGATCTTGGAACCGGATACCATGGTGGGATAGAGCTCCTTGGCATCGGGGTCGTTCTCCATGTAATAGGTGATGTCCAGCGCCCACTCGTTGTTCACGGCATTCACTACGTTGAATACCCAGAAAACGTCCGGCAGATCGCCGGTGGAGGCGAGGTTGGTCAGAGCCTGATCCCAGGAACCCTGGTCAATGGCTACGAACTCAACGTTGATGTTGGGATAGGCAGCTTCGAACTGAGCGATGAGCGCCTCGATAACTTCGGGCTCGCCGGCTTCAGCCTGGCCCCAATGGGCAACAGTCAGGGTGATGTTTTCGGTGGTCATTGCGCGCAGTCCGGCTTCTTCGGCCATTGCGGGCACGAGAGAAAGCGCCATCAGAACTACCAGTACCAGAGAAAGCAGCTTTTTCATGTGTGTGGTCTCCTTTCGAATTTTATATCTCATGCAGGAAGCGACGCACCGCAACCTGTACAGATACCGAAAATAGGTTAGTTTTCCGCTTCCAGCGCGGGATGCGCTCTTCTTAAATAGATACCGCCCATGGGATAATTGGCGCTGGTTAACGCAAAAAGCGTATCATCGGCATAATACATGCCGTTCCAGACTGCGGAATAGCCATCGGGCGTATAGAAGGGCGTAAAGGGGGATGACCAGGTTTTGCCCAGGTCTTTGGAAACGATGATCTTCATCGTGCAGCGGTTGTCGCCGTTTTCCGTCGCGTCCTCATCCGTCTGGAAGGACACAACCAGCGTATCGTCTTTCAGCACGCAGATATACGGCGCGCCCGCTTTCTTGCCCGCGCCCTTTTTGCTCGGGCGGTACACGGTTTTCAGCGGATCGGACCAATCAATTCCATCGGGCGAGAATTTGATCTGAACGACAAACACATAATCCGGGAATTGGTTGGCTTCCACGACCATGATATATCTGCCGTCTGAAAGCCTGTCCACAACCGGCATGCCGTCGCGGGATCTGGTTTCGTTTCCGTAGGAAGCGACATGCGTTTCACCCCATTCGCCGTCCTGCAAAAACTTAAACTCGATGTTCTGAAAGCCCGTGCTTCCGACGGCGGACTCAGAATCGTTTGCGTAAAACACAGCGATCTTATCGCCGATTTTAATGAAATGCGGTTCCCATACGCCGCCGCGTCCATAGGTTTCTGTGATGGTGGAATGAAATTCAAACGTCTCTCCCCCATCGCGGCTAATCGAACAAAGAAGCTTTGCATCAATCTTTTCGCCGCCCTTGACAGCGCGATAGGCAAGAAGAATGTCTCCGTTGTCCAGCTCGATAAAGTTGGCGTTGGCGCAGTCATATCCTTCCTTTTCGGCGGCAACAAAAGGCTTTGACCACCTTTTGGTTCCGTCTGTACTCTTCGTTACTGCAATACGCGCGTTCTTGCCGCCAAGGGAAGCATCAAAACCGATCAGATAGGTTCCGTTTGAGAGGCGGTACATTCTCGGATACGCGCCGCCGCCCTGATAGACGGGATGCGAACGCTCTTCCCACGAAAGCACATCTTCCGAAGAGAAGCCGTTTCCTCCGGCTGCCGCCAGAATAATGGTCGAAATCAAGACAATCAAGACCACCTTTCTCATCGCTTTATTCTCCCGTAATACCGCTTCGGTCGATGGCGTCTGTAAAGTATCTCTGCAGGCAGAAATATACAATCAGAAGAGGTGCGATGGTCAGAATCGTGCCTGCCATAGTGACGGCTTCGTTCTGAATGTTCGCGCCGCCGCTGTTCTTGGCAGCCCAACCGCCGACCTTTTCAAGATAGGCCAGATAGCTTTCTTCAAACTGCGCAAGCTCCATGACCAGCGTCGAAATGGACTTTGTATGACCGAAGGATGCATTGCCCATAAAAAGCGATGTGGTATAGGTTTCGTTCCAGTACCAGACGAAGGAGAACAAAAAGCTTGTAATCATCGCGGGAAGGCCCAGCGGTACGCCGATAGTGAAAAACACTCGCGCTTCGCTCGCACCGTCCACGCGCGCCGCCTCGTCCAGCGAGAAGGGAATCTGCTCGTAAGTCGCGCGGTAAATAAGGATAAAGATCGCGGCTCTCAGGCCCTGACCCGTGATTGCGGGCAAAATCATCGTCCAGATGGAGGAGAGAATGCCGTAATCCGCATACATGGTATAGGTGGGAACCATCAGTACCGGGAAGGGCACGATGAACGTTAAAAGCACGCACATCATCAGGAAATTTCTGCCCTTAAAGCGGAAGCGCGCAAAAGCATAGCCTGCAAGCGCACATGAAAACGTCTGCGCCAGCGCAGGAACGATCGTTACAAGCAGCGTATCGAGAAAATGCTCCGTAAAGCCCATAACGTCCAGCGCTTTTTCGTAGTTTTCAATCGTGAGCTCGTGCGGAAGCCACTGAACGGAGGGATCCAGCAAGTCCGTCAGCGACTTTAAGCTCGTTACGCCCATGTGCAAAATGGGATAAACATACACAAAGCACAGGGAGATCAGCATAACGTACAGGAAGATTTTCTGAACGAGGCCAAGCTCGACAAGGCCGCCGACCAGCTTCTTTTTCACTTTCAGCCATTTAGCGTTTCTTGCCATGTCGCTTTCCTCCCTTCATCTTCTCAGCGCTCTGGGCGTGCAGCTTCTCGATTCGGATCTGCTCGCGGCTCTTGATGATTGCAACCTCTTTCGCCTTGCGCTCCTTGGTGATGAGAACGAGGATTCCAAGCGTAATCGCAAGCGTCAGCGCATAAACCCAAGCCATGGCCGATGCATGTCCGTAGCCGCCGCCGACGGTGGTGGAGAACATGCGGTCGTTGATGGTGGCGATGACTTCGTTAATGCCGGTGGTTGCAAGGAAAACGATGATGTATACGCCGTTGATCAGGATCATCGGGCGAAGCGAAGGCAGCGTGATCTTCCAAAAGGAAATCCATCCGTTCGCACCGTCAATTTTGGATGCTTCGTAAAGCGAGGAATTGATCTTCTGAAGGCCGGTCATGTAGATGAGAATCGGAACGCCCGAATACCACAAAACCAGAATCAGCTGGCTGAAAAGTCCGGACAGCGGGCGCGCAAGCGCGCCGGGCAGAACCGCTTCGACGATTCCGTTTACGCCATAGCTTTCAATGAGCGGAACGGTCGTTGCGCCTTCATTGACCAGTCGCTCAAGGACCGGGCCGGAAACAACGATGATCGGAAGGAAGAACAGCGTTCTGAAGGCGCCTTTGCCCTTGATGTTCTGATTGAGCATCATGGCAATAACGAGGGAGAAAACCAGAATGACGGCAAGACGCAAAATCGCATCCGTATAGAAATTCTGAAGCTGTTCGATGAAAACCGTATCATCCTGGAACAGATAGCGATAGTTTTCAAATGCGATATAGCTCATTTTTCTGCCGTTGGCAGTAATTTTCACATCGTTCAAGCTGTAAATGAACGACTGAACCAAGGGAAGCGCAAAGAATACCGCAAAGCCGATCAACCACGGAAGAAGGAAAATATATCCCTTCATTTCACGCCTTGTAACAAGGCCGATGCGAAACTTCTTCATTTATTCGGCGCCTCCTTTCAAAACCAGCCAGCTCTGTCCGTCAATTGCGTTCCCTTCATATTCATACGCAGAACGGCGGTAGTTCACAATCACTTTTGTGCCGTCATCGTACGTCACGCTTACAACATCGCGGGCAATGATTTCGTGACCCGAAATGAAGGAAGCGCCAATTTCTTCATGGAGCGCGCGAAGGATTGAGTCAATTCTCAGGATGCTTTCCTTCATGACGCTGTATTTGGCGGTAAAGATGTCGGAGGAATTGGTGTTGATCAGTGCCTGCACATCCTCGCCCGTTACGATGTGGGCAGGATATGCGCCGTATTCCACCATCTTCAGAAGCGCTTTCTGCTGGTTCGACTCAAAGTTGAGCCATGTGGAATAATACGGAATATGACCGGACAGAACCATCGGCAGGAAAGGAACCTCCGCCGACAGGAAAGAATAGCTCGTGGTGGAAAGCGGCATGTCCAGATACATATCGCTGCTCACAAAATAACCGGCCAAGGGGTTTTCAAGCGCAATCTCACAAGAAAGCGACTCAAGTACATCGACGTATGCATCGTGGGTTTCGCCGCGCATGTGGTTTCGTCCGTTGGAATAGTAGCTGTACAGCGTATTGGGAAGCGTTGTAACGGCAAGACCGTCCACATGTTTTCCCCATTCCTTTTCCGCTGCGCGAAGAATTTCGCCCGAGCGGCTCGGCGTCAGATAATACATGGTCCGATACAGATTCTTGCCCGTCTGATACTCGGCAATGGTCTGGCCGATGGTTCGTACAATATCCACGCGCATATTGTACATGCGGTCGGTGTTCGCTTTGACGGGATCAATTTCCATAAAGAACTTACCGCCTCTTTCGCGAACTGCCTTTGAAAGCGAAATAAGATCGTCTTCATCGCCCAGTGCGCGTTCGAGGGAAACGTCTCCGCTGCCGAGCGCATAGCTGAGTCCTCCGGGCTGCCAGCCGCGATAAAGCACGACGGGCGGCGTGAGGCCGTCATCCATATAAGACATCAGAATTTCTTCCGCCTGAGAAACCGTGGTCATCGTTTCAACGCTGTTCCAGATCAGCATTTCTGCGCTTTCCGCAGCGAGAAAATCGATGCGCGGCCGGTACGTCGTATCCGCATCATTGATGGCGCCGGTTTCCTCAAGGTAGGCGCGGTATTTTCGCGCCATACCGGAATAATTGGCTTCTTCATCCGTGAGCAGGAAGAAACGAACGGTCATGTCGCGCAGGTTCGCCTTGGATTCACGGCGGGGAAGGCCGACGGTTCTCGTAGTCTGCGCGATGTACTTTTCGCGAAGCGTAAAGTGCGCTGCCGCCCAGTTGTACTTGGTGATTACGCCGCCCGGATAGGCCATGACCTCCGAAGCTTCCTCACCGTCTTCAATAACGGCAAGATAGCCGATTCCCTCCTCGGTTCTTGCAAGGCCGTAAACAGGCAGGGTAACCTGCTCTGCGGGGCGGTTGAGCTCGGTCAGAACTTCCTTGTCAACGCCAATATTCGTTCCGTACACGCGCTTGGAGAAGGGCGTTGAACCGATGCCGTTTCCGTCGGAAAAATTGATAATTGCGCCTGCGGCTTCGGGAACGAAAAGATAGCCCTCTGTTTCGTCCAAATACGTCGCGCCCATGGCGGGCGCAAGGTAAAGACCGCAGATCGTGTGCGTTCCGTATTCCTCAATGCCGTCTTCAGGTACGCTCACCGTAACGCTGTCTTTGTCAAGGCGGATTTCAACTGTGATTCTCTGTGAGATATCCTGAAAATCAACAACTGCGTCCGCGCCGTTTTCAAGGGGCGTAAAGGCGACGGATGCGCCGGAGGAATGCAGATCGTAGTTCTTGGTGTTGACGGCTGTTCCGTCCGCTACGTCGATGATGAGCGTGGAAGCCAGAAAACCCGTCCAGCTTTTGTTCGCACCGGTTCCCGTTGCGTCCACGCCGCTTTGAAGGATTTTTCCGGTCTTTTTGTCCGTCACGGTCATATCGAGCGTCTTGTCGTCGATCGCAAGCAGCAGATTTTCATTTTCGACCGTGTATGCGTCCGCCAAAGCAAATGCAGGCAGAAGGAAGAGCGCAAAGATGACAAGACTGATTACAAGCTTACTTTTCATTGTAGAATCTTGCCTCCTTCCAGACAGCAGTGACGAACTCCCAAAGCTGCGCAATCAGCGCAATGGCAATGACCATCGCAATCACGATCATCAGCATCGTAAACAGCGTCAGAAGAAGCGATGCGAAGGTTTCGCGGAAGTTGTAGTTCTGAAGCGTTTTAACCATCATCACAATCAGCATAAGGCAAAGCGCAATGGCGATCAGATCAATCAGTGTAATGATAAACGCTTCATTATAAGTAAGAACGAAGGATAATGCGAACGATACGGGCTTTAGCAGGATGTACGGACCCAGCGCATACGCCATGGCGCAGTACATCTGCTTAAACGTACCCTCGCCGTCGCGGATGGAGCAGATGAGGTTGCAGGCAATCAGGAAAAGCGCAATGCCGCCGCCAACCAGCGCAAGATCCATGCCGACCTGGAATTGTCCGTCCTGTACGGTCTTAAAGATAAAGCCGCAATAGTACTTGTTGACGATATAGATCACAATCGTCAGAACATACAAAAGCGTTGCCGAGAACACCGAAACCTTGTTCTCGTGCTTCACCCCATAAAATGCATCGGAAGGATTTTTGGGGAAATACGTGATAAACCTGAGCTGACGGATGATTTTGATGTTTCCGATCTTGCCAAAGAAATTCCGGATCGCCTTAAACGGCTGAACGGACGCAGAAAGCTTTTTCAGAACCGCCTTCAAAACCGCCAGCACGATCAGAACGCCGATCATGGGGATGATGTATTTCTGAAGCCAGACGTTTCGAACCTCCCAATAGGCGTCGGAATAGCCTTCCTTGTCGCCGCCCAGACGGGATGCGGCAAGCGCTTCTTTGTACATGCCCAGTTTGTAGTACGCGCGGCCGAGACCCATCTGCGCGTAGTCAAACATACTGTTGAGCGTAAGCACCTTTTCCCAGGGCTCGCGGCTTTCGGCATATCTGCCGTCCTGATACAATGCCAGCGCCTCATGGACGAGGTTTGCATAATCGGTAACTTCAAATCTCTGAACCAGCGCCTTGTCCCTGTCCAGCACGTAGAGTCTTCCGTAGCTGTCCACGTCGATGGCGACGGTGTTTACGAAAAGTCCGGTTCGGGTTCGGTCCTGATCCTGACCGCCGAAGTAGAAAAGCACGCGTCCGTCGCGGGTATACTCCATGATGTAGCCGATTTTATTGATGACAAAGATGTTTTCCTGTGCGCCGACTGCGTTATCGGTCGCATTTTCAAAGCCGCGGCTGGTGGGATCCATGATGTTTCTGCCCGCCATGTTGAGGCGCTTCATGCCGCTGATACCAGTGGTCACGGTGTAAATCAGGCCGCGCGCGTCCATGTCAAGGTTGGTGGGCGTTGCGGGAATGACGCGCTTT